>WFVK01000207.1 GCA_015491705.1 Nitrospirota bacterium
ATTCAGTTGGATAAAGGCTATGAAGAAAACGGATAAAAAGAGATACAGGGCCGTGTGCGAAGCCGTACGCGAAGACGGAGCTTATATCGAGGCCGGGGAGAACGACATGCTTATCGTAAAGAAACTCGAGGCCAACCCCCATGCCTTCGGTATCTTCGGTTTTTCCTTCCTTGACCAGAATGCGGACAGGATACAGGGCAGCATCATCGACGGCGTGGAGCCCACATTTGAAAATATTGCAGACGGACGTTACCCCCTTGCAAGGCCGCTTTATTTCTACGTGAAGAAGGCGCACGCAGAGATGATACCGGGCATCAGGGAGTATATCAGGGAATTTACAAGTGAAAAGGCCTGGGGGCCTGAGGGCTACCTGATTGACAAGGGCCTCATTCCCATGCCGGACAGGGAGAGGGAGAAATTCCGCAGGGACGGCAGAAACCTGAAAAATCTTTCAATGTAAACCTTAAAGTTGCATAAACCGGCTGGAGAGAGCCCGCCGTAAAACCCTGTTTGGGGTTCAGGGGTTAGAGGGTTCTGGGTTCGGGGTTCAGGGGTTAAAATTCGATTTATTGTAATAGTTCAGCCCTGAGCAGAAGATATAGTTCCTTTCTTCATATGTCGGTCCGAAGGATGTGGAGGACCTTCCCCTCTTGAGAGGGGATTAAGGGGTGTGTTTCGATAAGGAATAGAAAGGGTTTGAATGACGGATTGTTCGGATAACTCCCCCGGCCCCTCTTAACCTAAGAGGGGGGATATATCTCCCCCTTAATTTAAGGGGAGGCCTGGAGGGGTTACTTTAATATGCGTGCTGAATATTTCCTCAGGGAATCGCAGATAAAGCTTTTCCGCCGGGCTCTCCGGCCTGCGGGAGATGGTGTTATGCAACTGTAAGGTAAACATGGCTGCCGGTCTTTGTTTATAATAAGACGCTTTTTTGATTTCAATACGGATCATGAAATATTCCATACTTATATTGACTGTTATTGCCCTGTCAGCCTTTGGTTTCTATTCAGGCCGGAGCCGCTCTTTTAAAACCGTCAAGGGAGAGATCAGGAGGCTTCATTCCCTGCCGGGATACTACGGGTGGTATGTGGCACTGTGGTGTGCGCTGCCGGCTGTTATAATCCTGCTTATGTGGCTTGCCTTTCAGTCTTCCGTGATTACATCACTCGTTGTCTCTGGGCTGCCCCCGGAGATTCAGTCCCTGCCCCCGGAGCGCCTCTCGCTGGTTGTCAATGATATTATAAATCTCGCACACGGAAATGCCGTCAACCGGAGGCCGGACGAGGTTCTGCTCGCGGCAGCGCAACATTACAACAGGCTGAAGGACACCACCTTCCTGGCTCTTGCAGCACTGGTCATGTCGTCCTGTGCGGCCGGGCTGGGATTCGGCCTGAGACATATCAATCCTGCACTGCGGGCGCGCGTAAAGGTTGAGCGTGTCATGAAGGTAATGATGGTGCTGTGCTCCACAGTGGCCATATTTACCACAATCGGCATCGTGCTGTCGGTCGTGTTCGAGGCCGTCCGCTTTTTTAATCAGATACCCGCGGCCGATTTCCTGTTCGGGCTCCGGTGGAGCCCCCAGATAGCCATACGCAAAGACCAGGTCGGTGCATCGGGGCTGTTCGGGATTGTTCCGCTTCTGACAGGCACATTGATGATCTCGGCCATTGCCATGCTCGTGGCGGTCCCCGTAGGGCTGATGGCCGCGGTTTACATGTCGGAGTACGCAGCGGAAAGGGTCAGGACTGTTGTCAAGCCCCTTCTGGAGATTCTTGCAGGCATCCCCACCGTTGTATACGGTTTTTTCGCCGCCCTGATTGTGGCGCCTTTTCTGAGGGACATCGGCAGCCGAATGGGCCTGGATGTCTCATCAGAGAGCGCGCTGGCAGCGGGCCTTGTTATGGGCATTATGATTATCCCCTTTGTGTCGTCGCTTTCCGATGACGTCATCAATGCCGTGCCGCAGAGCCTGCGGGACGCCTCGCTGGCCATGGGCGCCACCACGTCCGAAACCGTTGTCTATGTGGTGTTGCCCGCAGCCCTGCCGGGTGTCATAGGCAGCATACTCCTTGCCGTGTCCAGGGCGATCGGCGAGACCATGATCGTGGTCATGGCCGCGGGTCTTACGGCTAAGCTGACAGCCAATCCCCTTGAGGCGGTGACGACCTTTACGGTGCAGATCGTGACCCTGCTGATAGGGGACCAGGAGTTTGACAGCCCCAAGACCCTGGCGGCTTTTGCACTCGGGCTGGTTTTGTTTATAATAACTCTCTGCCTCAATATCATTGCACTGTATGTGGTGAGGAGATACCGTGAACAGTATGAATAATATCCGCATGACCCGGGACAGCCACGAGGCCAGGCTGGCCCTGATAAAGGGGGGGCTGAGAAGGCGTTATGCAAAGGAAAAGATATTCAGGGCGCTGGGTGTCTCCGCGATAGCCGCGGCCCTGATCATGCTGGCAATACTGTTTGTAAGCATCACAAAAAACGGCTACAGCGCATTTCAGCAGACCTTCATACGCCTGGAGGTTTCTTTTGACGCCCCGGTGATAGACCCGGGCAATACAGGAGACCCCGCTGTTTTATCGCAGGCCGATTACGGCGGCCTCGTGAAGAAGGCGCTGCGGGACATGTTTCCCGATGCCAGGAAGAGGCGCGAAAAACGCGACCTCTACTCGCTGGTCAGCCCCGGAGCCGCATTTCAACTGCGGAAGATGGTAATGGATGACCCCGGGCTTGTCGGCACGGCCCGGACCGTGTGGGTGCCTGCTGATGATGATATTGACATGCTGGTAAAGGGACATATCCGGACAGGCGGGGATGCCCCGGGCCGCATCAGCGCGCGCAAGGCGGGGTGGGTGGAGAGACTCATGTCAGAGGGGGCCATTGAAAAGCGGTTCAATGCGGCCTTCTTTACCCGCGGCGATTCGCGCGAACCCGAACTCGCCGGGATAGGCGGCGCTGTCGCGGGTTCACTGTATACCATGCTGGTGACGTTGGTCCTGTCTTTTCCCC
>WFVK01000208.1 GCA_015491705.1 Nitrospirota bacterium
GGTTTTACGACGGGCTCTCCAGCCGGTTTATGCAACGTTAAGGTCTATTTAACCGCACCTGCCGAAAGCCCCCTTACAATCCGCTTCTGAAACAGAAAGACCAGCAGCACAAGAGGCACTGTAGCCACTGTCGAGGCAGCGGCGATCTCGCCCCAGGGAAGGGTATACTGTCCCTGAAACAGCGCAATTCCTACAGGCAGGGTCTGGAACTTCTGCTGCGTCATAATCAGCAGGGCGAAGAAGAACTCGTTCCATGCATAAATGAAGACAAGGATCGCCGCCGTAAAGACTCCCGGTGCGGCAAGGGGGATCATAATCCTGAAAAGCGTCTGCACATGGCTGCATCCGTCGATCCTCGCGGCATCCTCCAGCTCATCGGGAAGCTCCCTGAAAAAGACCGCCAGGATCCAGACACCGAGCGGAAGCGTAAGGGTTACATAGGGCAGTACAAGACCCTGGTAGCTGTTGAGCCAGCCCAGGGCATGCAGTATCCTCCATACAGGCCCTGCTATGGATATCTGGGGAAACATCGATACGAGGAGCAGGCTCCCCATAATCAGCCCCCTGTATTTAAGTCTCAGGCGTGCCAGGGCATACCCTGCAAACACAGAGATTGAAATGGTTGAGAATGTGGTAAGCCCCGCCACTATCACACTGTTTTTGACAAAGTGCAGGAGATTGTATTCCGTTATTGCGGAGCGGTATGAATGAAGGGTGCCGGAAGGGAGGAGCACCGGCGGTATCGCCGTGATCTCTATCGGGGTTTTCAGGGAGGTGTCCAGAAACCACGCAAACGGCAGCAGGCTCATAAAGACCACAACAGATGTTGTCATATAAAACAGAAACCTGTTCATAATCTGTAACACTCCGCCCGCCTATGCATTTTCTGCTTTCAGCATCCCTTTGCCGATCACCCTGATGTAAAGCATGGTTATTGCAAAAGCCATCAGAAAGACCGCCACGGAAATCGTGGAGCCGTATCCCATGAGCCCCTCGGTAAACATTTTTTTATACCCGTAGAACTGAAGCACATTGGTGGAATCAGCCGGGCCGCCCTGCGTCATGACAAACACGAGATCGAACACCCTGAAGGCGTCCATCGTCCTGAAAAGAAGGGCGATGAGAATGGCCGGTTTAACAAGGGGAAGCGTAATCCTCCTGAACTGCTGCCAGGCGCCGGCGCCGTCCATCCTGGCCGCTTCATAAAGCTCATCGGGGATGACCTGCAGTCCCGCCAGAATCAGCAGCGCGGCAAAGGACGACGTCTTCCACACATCGGCTGCCACTATCGCCGAAAAGGCATACACGGGATGCGCAAGCCACGCATTGTAGCCGGATGTATCAGAGCCGTACAGGATGTAATTCAGAAGGCCGTACTGGTCATTGAATATGAATCTCCACATCTGTGAGGAGACCACCGTGGGGATAGCCCACGGCACAAGTATCGCGGCCCTTACCATCCCCCTTCCCCTGAAATGCCTGTTTATGACGAGGGCGATTATGAGACCGAACAGTATCTCGAGAAAGGTTGATATGAAGACGAACAGGAGCGTGTTTGCCAGGGAATACAGCGCAATCCTGTCATGCAGCAGGGCCCTGTAATTTTCAAGCCCGGTAAAAGGCTGTCCGAGGGACGGGATGCCCAGGATTATCCTGTGCAGGCTGAGATAAACGGAATAAAGAATCGGATAAAATGCAAAAATGACAACAAACAGGAAGCACGGCGCCATCAGGGCCAGGGCGAAAATCCGCTTTTCTGCAGATGGGGTCAGTCTCATTTAATCATGCGGTCCCGCTTATTTTGCAAGCGAAAGGACCCTGTCTATCTCCTCCGAGGCCGCCCGGGCCTCTTTTTCTATATCCGAGGAAGGATCCGATATCGCCCTGCTGAAGTAACGCTGCAATATATTGGATACCGCAGGATAAAGGGGGGTTCTCGGCCGGGGGTAGGCCGTCAGGAAGACGTCCTTCATCCCGGAGAAGTGGGGATACGCCCTGAGGATTTCGGCATCGCCGTAGAGTTTCTTCCTGGTGGGGGCGCGTCCGGCCTTCAGCGCCAGGAGCTTCTGTATCCTTTCGCTTGTCAGAAACTTCACAAAGGTCCGGGCAGCTTCCCTGTTTTTCGAATAGCTGCTGATGCCGACCTGCCAGCCTCCCAGTGTGGAGTAGCTCCTGCCTCCGGGGAAATGGGGAAGCCTTGCGATTCCCACCTTGCCGGCTATGGTGGAGCGCCGGGGATTGTTGGACACCTCCCATGCATAGGGCCAGTTTCTGAGAAAGACCGCCTTGCCCTGAATAAAAAGGTCCAGGGATTCAGGCTCCTGGTATGTCAAAACCCCTGCAGGGGCGATTTTCCCGATAATATTGTCCCTGACAAACCTGACCGCCTCAACCGCGGGCCGTTCCGCAACCGCGGATTTGCCGGTTTCCGGGTTTATAATGTTTCCTCCGTTGCTCAGGATATACTCCATCATGTCGCACACAAGCCCCTCATACTGTTTGAACTGTCCCGAGAACCCGTAGATTTCCACGCCCCTGCCTGCCTCAGCAGAGGATATCTTTTTGGCCTGGGCCACCATCTCCTGCCAGGTGCGGGGAGGACTGAATCCGTATTTTTCAAGCAGATCCCGGCGGTAATAGAGAATGCCGCTGTCAATGAAAAGGGGAACACCGTAGATCCTGCCGTTGTATGAATTCGCTAGGACAGCGCCGTCTAGGAATTCTCTGCGTTCGGACGGGGGAAACATATCGTCAAGGGGCGCGGCCCAGCCTGCCGCCGCGAACTCAGGGGGCCAGATCACATCCATCAGGAATACATCCACATCCTCGCTGCGGTTTTTGAGCTTCTGTGTCAACAGGTCATGGAATGCGGTTGAAGAATGAGGGCCTGTTTCCCTTACCAGTTCAATATCGGGGTGCTCGCTCCTGAAGATGCTGTAAATCTCTTCCCATGCCTCTGGTATATTCGGCTTCCATGTGACAAAATGAAGGGTGGTCTTCCCCTCTTCCGCCTTCTTTGTGCACCCCGCAGGGACAACCGCCGACAACACGAGAATAAACATGAATATCCCCTGAAACACCCTGGGGCTTACACACTGGTTAATAAAACATCTCCGGACTGATTTAGAGAGCTTGTTCATGGCATCCTCCTGCCTGTTTACCTTACAGTTGCATAACACCATCGCCCGCATGCCGGAGAGCCCGGCGGAAAAGCTTTATCTGCGATTCCCTGAGGAAATATTCAGCGCGCATATCAACCTCTTTTGCAATTTCACTCCCCGTTACTTCCTGCAACAGAGACATATTTCCAATATCCCATCGCTTTATAAAGGTTTTACGGCGGGCTCTCCGGCCGGTTTATGCAACGTTAAGGTAAACAGGCAGCGGAGCCTGCCGGGAAACATTTTTCCGTGTATTCACGGTATAATCATATTTATTCCCGGAAGAGCATCATAATTTATGGACAGATACGATATTGTTATAATCGGGGCGGGGATCAGCGGATTGAGCCTGGCGCATTACTGTGCCGGTGCAGGGCTGAAGACCCTTGTAATGGAAAAAAGCGGCAGGCCCGGCGGCACACTATATTCCCACCGCTTTCGTGAAGGGGATACCGGGGGATTCTGGATCGAACTGGGCGCGCACACGTGTTACAACTCATACCGTAATCTGCTGAAGATTATTGAAGACTGCCGGATTATCGACCGCCTTACCCCGCGGCAGAGGGTCGGCTTC
>WFVK01000209.1 GCA_015491705.1 Nitrospirota bacterium
CGTAAAACCTTTATAAAGCGATGGGATATTGGAAATACGTCTCTGTTGCAGGAAGTAACGGGGAGTGAAATTGCAAAAGAGGTTGATATGCGTGCTGAATATTTCCTCAAGGAATCGCAGATAAAGCTTTTCCGCCGGGCTCTCCGGCATGCGGGCGATGGTATTATGCAACTGTAAGGGTTACTTTGATAATATGCCGTGCGGAATATTTCATGAAAAAATCGCGGATAAAGCTCTTACGGCGGGCTCTCCCCCCTGATAGCGATGGTTTTATGCAACTGTAAGGTTGACTGTGAATGTTAAACAGCGGATAATACCCCCGGCCGGCGTTATAATCCTGGTTATATCATTCGGGACGGCGGGATATTCACTCCTTGAAGGATGGGGCTTCTTCGACTCACTGTATATGACCATTATCACGCTCACGACCGTGGGCTATGAAGAGGTCCACAGGCTTTCGGCGGCGGGAAGGGTCTTTACGATCGTACTGATACTCACGGGTGTGGGCGCGATGTTCTATGCGCTTGGTGTGGGCGCCAGGGTGCTCATAGAAGGTGAGATAAGGGATATCCTGGGGAGGAGAAAATTGAACAAAAAGATAAAGAGCCTGAAAAATCATTACATCATATGCGGTTACGGGAGAATGGGAAAAATCGTCTGCAGGGAGATGAGGCAGAACCGGGCCGATTTTATTGTGGTTGAAAAGGATGCGGACGTGCTCGCCACCATGGAAAAGGATATACTCTCCCTTCAGGGAGACTCAACACAGGACAGTGTTCTCAGGGATGCGGGGATTGAAAGGGCGCTCGGCCTTATCTCCGTGCTTTCAACGGATGCTGACAATCTCTATGTGGTGTTGTCGGCCAGGGGGCTGAATCCCAAGCTCAGGATAGTGGCAAGGGCGAGCGAGGAAGGGGCCGGCCAGAAGCTTTTGAGGGCCGGGGCGGACAAGGTCATCTCGCCGTACCACCTCGGAGGATTGAGGATCGCGCACACGGTCCTGAAGCCCGCTGTAGTGGACTTTATCGAGTTTGCCACACGGAGCGGCAATCTCGAACTGCAGATGGAAGAGATCAGGGTGAAGGGCACCTCGCATATTGTAAACCGCAGCCTCGATGAATGCGGAATCCGCAAGGAACTGGGGATAATAATCGTTGCCATAAAGAGAGAGACCGGTGAAATGGAATTCAATCCCACCTCTGCAACCGTCATAAAGCCCGGGGACACCCTTGTCGCCATGGGTGAGACAAAGCAACTCGAGGCGCTTGAGAGCCTTGTCGGGGTATAGACCCCTCCGCGGGAACATCCCTCTTTTCCGTTTTTTTGACACCTACAAATAGTATCTGTAAAAAAATCAAACCACAAAATATAGGGATCGGCTTTTTTCCCTATTTTCCACTTGACAAGTAATTGCAGGCCCCCTATACTGAATAGAGTGGTATAAAGTGGTATAAAGTGGAGGAAACGTGCCGGGGTTTTCAGGTAAGCACTACAACAGTCTGGATCCGAAAGGCAGATTAATAATTCCTGCCCCCTTTCGGGAGATTCTTTCCTCAAACCACTCCTCAAAACTGATTATAACAAACGAGGTGTTCGACCGTTGCCTGTGCGCCTACCCGGTTGATGAATGGCAGAGACTGACGGACAAGGTCAGCAGCATGCCGCAGACATCCGATGCAGTCAAGTATTTCACGCGGAGGGTCATTGGTTCTGCAGTTGAATGTGAAATCGACAAACAGGGAAGGGTGCTTGTTTCCGCGGCGCTCAGAACGGATGCGGGTCTGAACGGCGATGTGGTGCTGATAGGCCTCTGCAACAGGATAGAAATATGGGACAGGAATGAATACGAAGGAGTAGCGGACCCGACAAAAATCGACAAGGATGCATACAAGGAAGAATTCATGAACCTTGGCCTGTAGATGCTGGAACCGGAGATAATCCATGTCCCTGTGATGCCGGAGGAGGTGCTTGAGGCATTGAAAGTGAGGGAAAACGGAATATATGTTGATGCAACGGTCGGCACGGGCGGTCATGCCGAATATATTCTCCGGCGCGCGGGGAGGTGCACATTGATAGGCATAGACAGGGATGAAAAGGCCATAGAGACTGCCGCGGGGCGTCTGAAGGGCCTTGAGAATGTCCACCTTGTCAGGGGGAACTACTCGGATATGGGAAGTATCGTCAGTAACCTCGGTTACGCCGGTGTCAGCGGTATCCTTCTTGACATCGGTGTCTCTGCACTGCATCTGAAGTCGGAGGGCAGGGGGTTCAGCTTTCTCAGGGATGAGCCCCTTGATATGAGGATGGACCAGGCGCAGGCCCTCACCGCGCGGGATGTGGTGAATACGTACCCTGAAAAGGATCTGGCCGGCCTTATCTACAGGTACGGTGAAGAAAGGCACAGCAGGAGGATCGCAAGGGCCATAGTCAGGGCGCGGCGCAGAAAGCCGGTTGAATCGTGCAGGGAGCTTGCAGATATAATCAGCAGGGCCATCGGCAGGAGGGGCAGGATTCACCCGGCGACAAGGACATTCCAGGCGATCAGGATCGAGGTCAACAGAGAACTTGAAGAACTCTCCGCTGCAATTGAAGAAGGTGTGTCCCTCCTTGAAAAAGGGGGGAGATTATGTGTTCTCTCTTATCATTCCCTGGAGGACAGGATTGTTAAAAATGCATTCAAGAAAATGGCAAAGGAAGGACGGCTAATGATCATAACCGGAAAACCGCTGGTCCCCGGACAGGCGGAGCAGAGACTGAATCCCTCGTCGAGAAGTGCAAAACTGAGGGTGGGAGAGAGAATATGAACGGCAGGAGAATAAAGAACACGCGGAAGAGGACGGCGCTCATAAAGGCCGCTTTTTTCCTTTATGTCTGTGTCTGCCTCTTTGCCATTGTATCGCTTCGCACGGCGGTGTTCAATCTCGAGTATGAGCTCGGAAAGCTTAACAGGCTGAGGGCAGATCTCGTGCGCGAGAGGAAGATGGTGGTTGCCCGGAGCGCAAGTCTTTATTCGACACAGAGGATTGAAGATACAGCGGTAAAACGCCTCGGCATGACCATGCCCGAAAGGGAGAATGTCTTTTTTGTGAAAAGGACGTCACGGGCCGGTCCTTACAGGGCGTCAATGAGGTGATGAGGCGGAATGGCTAAAAGAAGGCGGCAGAAGACGGAGACGCGCAAACTGTGGGATGAGGATCCCGTAAGGATACCGTTTCAGAGGAGCAGGAAAAGGTCGAGCGTGCTTGTCACCGTCATCCTCTTCGGTTTTGCGGTTATATTTCTGCGCCTCATCAACCTGATGGTCATCGACCATAAAAAACTCGCGGAAAGGGCGGCGCAGCAGTACACATCTGAAGAGATATTGAGGCCCCAGAGGGGGATAATCTGGGACAGGCGGATGAGAGAGATGGCGACAAGCGTGGAGGCGGACTCCCTGTATGCAGTGCCATCGAAGATAAAAGATACGCGGAATTTATCGAGGGACCTGGCCCCCCTGATAAAGGTCTCGTCAAAAAGGCTGAACATGACTCTCC
>WFVK01000210.1 GCA_015491705.1 Nitrospirota bacterium
CAGACCATGCGTCAATGCCCCGCTTAAGCTAAGCTCTGTTATCAGTATATTGGTTGCCTCGTTACTGCAGAAGGCCTTTGCAGGCAACTGTGTCCTTACCCTGACATCAAGCCTTGGCATAATCCGCCAGTCCCCCCTTTAGTTATGTCTCTGCCTTACAGTTGCATAAGGCTTGCAGTTGTATGAATGTATAAAAAAGCTTTGCCGGCAGGAGAGACTGTCCGGAAAAGAATTATCCGCGACCCCCCGGTGAGAATATTCCGCACAGTATATCCACTGCCCGTTTATGCAATATTCAACGTGAAGCTACAGAACATATACACCTATATAAATTCTATCACAGGCTGTCAAGAGAAGGATTTTTATTTGGCATGGTCAGTCAATCCGGCGGTCTTCCGGGCGGGAATCCGGGCCGTACTTGCTGCACATGGACATGATGAAGACCTGAAGTTCACGGGGCCGGAGCAATTTATCAGGGAGTGCGGCTCCCAGCATAAGTGCCCTGTCGATTTTCCTGAGAAGCTCCGGCACACAATAAGCGGTTATCTCCCTCTGAAACGACTCCGGGGCATTTTCTATCCACAGGCCTTCCTTGTACCAGATGCCCTCTACATGGGCAATTCCCGTGCAGTGATCACCGCGCATGGCCCTTGGAGTTGCCCCTGCGGACAGGGCCCTCTCCCTGACGCCGAGATTCACGAGCTGCAGCCCCCTCATTGCGGGATTTGACATCGGGCGGTGCCGCCCCTTTGTGATGGGAAGGAAGCGGGACAAATTAACCCCGGAACAGTAAAGCAGCGCTCTTTCACCCCCGTCTCCGCCGGCTTTTGTCACAAAGTAGAGAAAATCGTTTATGTATTCGTTTGTATTCATAACCAAGGTGAATTTTCATCTCTGCGGACAGGCTCATTGATATTATCAGAAGCATCCGCCAAAGGCAAGGCCGGGACGGTAAAGACAGGCGGTGATGCCGCCGGAGAAGGCCGATAATACTCCTATAACAATAATAAATTGGACAATTTCCGCTTCAAGTTGTAAAAATTATAGGGAAATATTGTATCCTCGCATTATGAACGGGGGGGTGTAACGTATAAGTTTTCTGAAAAAGCCTGCCTTGTTTGAATTACGGACAGAGAAAGCTTTTTTATTTTATGAACGGGAAGGAAGTGCTGTAATAGTGACGGATGGAGAAACCGGTTTTGTCAAATGGTTTGATGACGAAAAAGGCTATGGATACATCAAACGTGACCGGGGCGGTGAAGTCTTTGTGCATTATAGCGCAATCCGCTGTGAGGAAAGTGAATGCTCCCTGCAAGAGGGTAACAGGGTGAGGTTTGTCGTTGTCAAGGGGCCTAAAGGCCCCCAGGCACAGGATGTGATAGTCTTGAATTAGTGTGCTTTGCCCCCGCAGAGATCTCCTTTATGCCCTGAAAAACAGACCTTGCCATTTATTTTTCTGTCTCTCTTGATTATAATTGTTGATTAAGGAGGTGGATTATGCATTTTTTTCTCTTTTTTGCTTTTCTTATTGCCGTAGTGTTCGTGATTATCACTTTTCAGAACCCAGGGGAAATATCCATGAAATTTATAAAATGGAATTTTTCAAAGCCCTTTTCAGTTATGCTGGCGGTGCCCTTTGTAGCAGGCACGCTGGTAGGCATTTTCCTTATCATCCCCACGTGGTGGAAAAAGGTTAAGCTGGCGCGGACACAAAAAAAACGTATCCACGAGCTTGAGTCGGAATTATCGAGCATAAAAGAGCAGGTGGAGATGGAGCCGGCGGAACCGGAAGAGCTGCCCGCCGAACCGGAAACTCACGAGGGCGGCAGGCATTAGGCGCAGTCTTCCGTAACAATAAAGTGCTGCATGTCCCTGTCCCATCTGAAGCACTTCATATCATGAATCTCTCCATTCATGACGGATATTACCACATGCAGGGCATCGGGAAACTCCGGTTCCCCGAAGACGGTCTGCGCTGCAAAATCCTCTTCTGAAAAATAGGCCTCGTGTTCTGTATGGGAATGATAAAAGGCTATGATGCCTTCGCCTTTTTTCCTTGCAGAAGATATGATGCCGTCGAACTCGCTCCTGTCAATAACATAAGCCGTGCGGGCGTCTCTCGGGTATCTCACCGGGTCCTCGGCATGAAGCTTGTTCTGTATGTTCCTGCATAAATGAACCGTCTGGTTCCTGCCGTCTCCTGTTATGATACCGCAGCATTCATCCGGGTATTCTTTTAATGCATGTTCGTACATCTTTTTTATTGTGTCTTTTCTCAAATACATGACTTTCACAAAATCCCGCCGCCGGGGAAAGTATCCCTTCGCCTGATAACCGTTGAACCCTGAACCGGCAACCCCTGTGAACCGTAAACAGGGTTTGCCGGCAGGCTCTTCCTGCCCGGCTTATGCAACATCAAGGCCGGTATAGTCTTCAGGGCTAAATACCGTGGCTCAGGTACCTGTCTCCTCCGTCCGGGAAAATCGCCACTATCACCCCCCTGTCCAGCCTCTGCGCCACCTGCAATGCGCCGACCATGGCGGCGCCCGATGAGTGGCCTACCGGCAGGCCAGCCCCGGTGGTTATTTTCTTCACCATTTCGTAGGCGTCATCCGTGTTGACATAAATGGTTTCATCCGGAAAATCCGGGTCATATATCCCCGGGACGATGGAGCTCTCCATGTGTTTAAGTCCTTCGATTCCGTGCATGGCGTCATCCGGTTCAACTGCAATGATCCTGATATCCGGATTGAACTCCCTCAGCGCCCTGCCGGTTCCCATGATCGTGCCCGTGGTCCCCAGGCAGGATATGAAATGAGTGATCCTCCCCTTTGTCTGCTCTATGATTTCCGGGCCTGTCGTCAGGTAGTGGGCCATCCAGTTCGACGGATTGTTATACTGGTCGGGCATATAGTATTTATCCGGGTTCCGGTTGTAAATCTCCCTTGCCAGCCTGATGGCGCCGTCCGAGCCCTCAAAAGGACTTGAATATATTATGCCGGCCCCGAATCCGGCTATGATCTTTTTCCGTTCAATGCTCGCATTCTGCGGAATGACAATCTCCGCCTTATAGCCCCTGACCGCAGCGATCATGGCATAGGCAATGCCGGTGTTGCCGGAGGTTGAGTCAATGATGACCCTGTCCTTTGTAAGGGCCCCCGATTCCTCCGCATCCAGAATCATCCGGTAGGCGGCGCGGTCCTTGACCGAGCCGCCGGGGTTATAGCCCTCCAGCTTTGCATAGACCGTTACGTCTCCGCTTATACCGCCGGCAAGGGTGTTCATGCGGAGCAGCGGCGTCCCGCCGATGGTCTCCAGTATGTTGTCTTCCACGGTATCAATAATCTTCATCATGTATGCCTGCCCCTTTATGCAATGCCATGGGTAACTATATGCCCTCGTACTGTGTGCTGTCGGAATGAAACAGCCTGGTGCTCAGGTATCTCTCGCCGGTATCAGGGAAAAGGGTGATAACCTTTTTTCCCCTTCCGAGGCGCCGGGCTATCTGATCGGCGGCGAAAAAATTCGCCCCTGAGGATATGCCGCACAGTATTCCCTCATTCTTTATGATACTGAGCGCAGTGCCGCGGGCGTCTTCATCCGAGACGCGGATAATCTCGTCGATTATGTCCATGTTCAGGACATCCGGCACGAAACCGGCGCCTATTCCCTGGATATCGTGCAGTCCCGGTTTGCCGCCCGACAGCACAGGGCTCTTCGCAGGTTCAACGGCCACGATCCTTACATGTCCGCCGAGCTCTTCTTTCAGCACTTCCCCCACACCCGTAAGGGTGCCCCCTGTGCCGACGCCTGCAACAAATGCATCAAGGTCTCCAGCCTGTCTGAGTATCTCCCGGGCCGTTGTCCTGCGGTGCGCGGCGGGATTGGCCGGGTTTTTAAATTGCTGGGGCTGGAAAAACCCCTTTCTGCCGGCCAGCTCCCCAGCTTTTTTAACGGCCCCGATCATGTCTTCCGTGCCTTCGGTAAGGATGAGTTCCGCGCCGAAGGCCTTAAGCATGTTCCTCCGCTCAATGCTCATTGTTTCAGGCATGGTGAGGACGAGTTTATATCCCCTCGCTGCACATACAAAGGCCATTCCTATCCCCGTGTTGCCGGAGGTGGGCTCTACAATGGTATCGCCCGGCCTTATAC
>WFVK01000211.1 GCA_015491705.1 Nitrospirota bacterium
CCGTAAAACCTTTATAAAGCGATGGGATATTGGAAATACGTCTCTGTTGCAGGAAATAACGGGGAGTGAAATTGCAAAAGAGGTTGATATGCGAGCTGAATATTTCCTCAGGGAATCGCAGATAAAGCTTTTCCGCCGGGTTCTCCAGCCTGCGGGCGATGGTGTTATGCAACTGTAAGGTGATGTTTCCCTTTGATTCATTAAAACAAACCTATGGACAGAAGGCGCTTTACAAGAATACACGGCGGTTATGATGCCGAGATCATCCACGAAGGCAGGAATTATGCGGCGATCATAGAAAACCTCTCTGAAAACGGCGTATGCGTGATAACCGTCCCCACGGGCATCCCGGTGGACATCGCGCCGGGCGCAAAGTTGAAGACAAAGTTCCAGCCTCATCCGGGGGAGACGCTCGTCCTCAACTGCATAGTCAGGTGGTCAAATAAAACCCCTCCCCACGGGTTGACCACCAGACTGGGCATGGAGATTATCGACCCGCCGTGGGACAAAAGCGGCGCGTTCATTTAACCTTTACAGTCGCGTAAAAACACCGCTTGCCTGCAGGAGGGCCTGAAGGTCAGGCATTCTTCCTGCTGAAAACAACCCCGCCATCCTGCACGTCCACCTCTATGACATCCCCGGGCATGAAGGCCCCTTCAAGAAGCTTTGTGGCAAGCGGATTCAGTATCTCCTTCTGGATGGCCCTCTTCAGCGGTCTTGCGCCGTAAAGCGTGTCATACCCCACGTCTGCAAGATATGCCTTTGCACTGTCCGTCAGCACGAGATCAACATGCCTGTCTTTCAGGTAACGCTTCATGCGGTCGATCTGGATGTCGACAATCTTCATCAGCAATTCCTTGTTCAGTGAATGGAAGATTATTATCTCATCCACCCTGTTCAGGAACTCGGGCTTGAAGAATGCCTTGAGGTCATCCATTACCCCCTTGCGTATCTGCGTTTCATCCGTCCATTCCGTGAGCATCTCCTGAATGTGCTGGCTGCCGATGTTGGATGTCATTATTACGACCGTGTTCCTGAAGTCCACGGTTCTGCCGTGCCCGTCGGTAAGCCTCCCGTCATCCAGGAGCTGCAAGAGCACATTGAAGACCTCGGGATGCGCCTTCTCTATTTCATCAAAGAGGATCACGGCATACGGCCTTCTCCTTACCGCCTCGGTAAGTTGACCGCCCTCTTCATAGCCCACATAGCCCGGAGGCGCGCCTATGAGCCTTGCCACGGTGTGCCGCTCCTGGTATTCTGACATGTCGATTCTTATCATTGCGTTTTCGTCGTCAAAGAGGAATTCCGCAAGCGCCCTTGCAAGCTCGGTCTTTCCAACACCCGTGGGGCCGAGAAAGATGAAAGAGCCGATCGGCCTGTTCGGATCCTGCACCCCGGCCCTGGCCCGCCTGACGGCATCCGAAACCGCCTTTATCGCCTCGTCCTGGCCCACGACCCGGCGGCTCAGCCTTTCTTCCATTTTCAGGAGTTTTTCGACCTCCCCCTCGAGCATCTTGCTTACGGGTATGCCGGTCCATTTTGATACAACCTCTGCTATGTCCTCCTCGTCCACCTCTTCCTTGAGCATCCTGCCTGTGCCTTCCTGCTGAAGGAGCCTGGCATTTTCCTCATCGAGCTGTTTCTGCAGGCTCAGCAGCTTGCCGTATTTCAGCTCGGCCGCCTTGTTGAGGTCTCCTTCCCTCTCGGCCTTCTCCGCTTCAATCCTCGTGCGCTCAAGCTCTTCTTTAATGGAGCTGACCTTGCTTATCGCCTCTTTTTCCCTCAGCCACTGGGCGCGGAGGGTGTCCCTTTTTTCCGCAAGGCCGGCGATCTCTTCCCTGATGCGTTCAAGCCTCTCCTTTGATGCAGCGTCTTTTTCCTTCATTACCGCCTGCTTCTCTATCTCAAGCTGTCTCAGTTTCCTCTCGATCTCGTCAAGCTCCACAGGCATGCTGTCTATCTCCATTTTCAGCTTTGAGGCGGCCTCGTCTATGAGATCAATGGCCTTGTCGGGCAGGAACCTGTCGGATATATACCTGTTGCTCAGAACAGCGGCGGCGACAAGGGCGGAGTCCTTTATCTTCACTCCATGGTGCACCTCGTAGCGTTCCTTCAGCCCCCGCAGTATCGAGATGGTATCCTCAACACCCGGCTCCTGTATGTAAACAGGCTGAAACCTCCTCTCAAGGGCCGGGTCTTTTTCTATGTATTTACGGTATTCCGAGAGGGTGGTCGCGCCCACGCATCTGAGTTCCCCCCTCGCAAGGGCGGGCTTGAGCATATTGGATGCATCGATGGAACCTTCCGCAGCGCCGGCGCCCACCACTGTGTGGAGCTCGTCAATAAAGAGTATTATATTCCCCTGTGCTTCTTCTATTTCTTTTAAGACCGCCTTGAGCCTGTCCTCGAATTCCCCCCTGAATTTCGCACCTGCAACGAGTGCACCCATATCAAGGGCAACGACCCTCTTGTCTTTAAGGCTCTGGGGTACATCCCCCGAGGTTATCCTCTGGGCCAGCCCTTCTGCAATGGCCGTCTTCCCCACACCGGGCTCGCCGATTATGACAGGGTTGTTTTTCGTGCGCCGTGAAAGCACCTGTATAACCCTTCTTATCTCTTCATCCCTGCCTATCACGGGATCGAGTTTGCCCTTTCTGGCAAGCTCCGTCAGGTCCTTTGCATACCTCTTAAGCGCCTGGTACTTATCCTCGGGCGTGGGGTCGGTAACGCGCTGGGCACCCCTTATCTCGCGCATTGATGCAAGCACCTTGTCATCGGTCACGCCGTATTTCCTGAGAATCTTTTCCGATTTGTTTTTTGTCTTGATAATTCCCAGCAGCAGGTGCTCGACACTCACATAATCATCTTTCAGGTGCTCCGCTTCCCTGAACGCGGCCTCAAAGACATTTTTCAGTTCCTGTGTGATATAAAGCTGTCCGACCGGTGAAGGCCCCAGCACCTTGGGTATCTTTTCTATCTCGGCCTCCACGTCCCTCTTCAGGGAAGCTGTATCGATACCGATCGCCTTTAGTATCTCCAGTGCAATGCCTTCCTCAAGCAGGACATAAAGGAGATGCTCCACATCAACCTGCTGATTGCCCTTCTGCTGGGCGAAGTCCTGTGCCTTCTGAATTGCTTCCTGACTCTTCAGCGTAAATTTATCCACTCTCATTTTCCCTCCGCAGGTCTACCTTGCAGTTGCATAAAACTATCGCTCAGGGGCGGGAGATCCCGCCGGTTTATGCAACATCAGGGTTTATAATTGTCATTCTTCCCTGAATACTTCCCTTATCCTTTTTCTGAATTCCTTTCTTATGTCGCTTTCAAGGTATTCCATCATCTCTTCCATCTCCCGCTGAAGTGCCTCGAATCTCCGTCTCATCCTCAGGATGATATCCACGCCGGCCCGGTTCACCCCGAGCTCTTTGGTCAGATTCAGTATCATCCTGATGCGTTCCAGATCTTCCCTGGAATAAAGCCGGGCACCGCCGACCCTTCTGGGATGCAGGAGTCCCTCTTTTTCGTATATTCTCAGTGTCTGCGGGTGAATATTGAACATCTCGCAGACAACGCCGATCATGAATAAAGGCTGTTTTTCGTCCTCCATGGCTGCCTCTTAATAAGCCCTCTCTATCTCGCGGACCGCCTCCCTTGTCTTTTCCGTGACCCTTTTGGGAACGATTATCTTTATGACGGCGAATTCATCACCGCGTACTCCCGTCCGCCTGTCCGGGATACCCTTGCCTTTGAGCTTGAATTTCTTTCCGCTGTCCGTGCCGGGCGGAAGGGTCATTGTGACCGGCCCCTCAAGGGTCGGCACCTTGATCTTTCCACCGAGTACTGCATCTGCAACAGTAACCGGAACTTCGACATAAACATCGTTTCCCTCGCGCCTGAAAACAGGATGCGGCCTTACAGTCAGGTTGATATACAGGTCGCCCGGCGGCCCCCCCTTGAGGCCTGCTCCGCCCATGCCCCTGATCTTCACGCGGCTGCCGGTGTCGGCCCCCGGCGGAATCTTGATTTTAACCGTCTCCGTGGTAAGCGTGCTCCCCCTGCCCCCGCACGCCTTGCAGGTCTTTGATATTATTTTTCCGCTGCCGTTGCACGACGGGCAGGGGGAGCACGCTTACCAC
>WFVK01000212.1 GCA_015491705.1 Nitrospirota bacterium
CGCAAGCTCAAGATTAGTTTCAAAAATCAGCTTCCGCAACAGATAATAGATACGGAGAAAGACCGGATGCTGATAAAAAAAATCCTGATACTGCTTCCCCTGACAATCTTTATCATTCTTCTGCAGTCCCTTTTCTGGGTCCCGACCTACGATGAGCAGGTCGGGGGCAATCCGCACCGGCTTGAGGAGTTCATTACCGCATCCACAGGTGATGCCCGGATACTGAATCCCATACTGCATGCCGACTCCGCCAGCTCGCAAATAACCAGTCTCGTATTTGACGGCCTGATCGACAGGGATGAGAACCTGAGGTTCCGGGGCCGCCTGGCCGAAACATGGGACATATATGAAGAGGCCTACTTTTATGTCAACCCCGCAGCGCCCGTAAACGGCAGAAGGGTCTCAGGGGCAGGTGATATCAGGGACCTTATCCTCTCTTACAGGGACGGGGAAGTAAAAGTGGAACCGCCGTTGTCGGACACGCTGGACAACATAAGGGATATAGAGATCATCCCCCAGCAGGAGGGAGAGACGGAGATCCGCATTCCCGGCCCTGATACCGGCGGCGGGGGCCCGGATGTCAGGGTAAGGTTCAGGACCCCGCCGCGCTTGAAGATAACCCTGAAGAAGGTGGATCAGGATTTTTTCAAAAACCTCGAGCCCGTCCTCGGCAAGGGATACTTTGAGACGTTTCCGTCTGCTGATTATATTGATATACTTACCCCGGGGTATGAAGACAGGCTGCCGGAGATCGCCCGCAGGGTGATTCCCCCCGTCGAGCACAATCCCGTTATTGTCTTTTACCTCAGGAGGGGCGTCAGGTTCCACGACGGTCATGAATTTGACGCCGGGGATGTAAAGTTTACCTATGAGGCAATCATGAACCCGAAAAACCTGTCCCCCAGGAGGGCGGATTATGAACCGGTCAAGAGCCTGGAGATACTGAATAAATACACTGTAAAGATAGTATACAAGAGATTGTACTCACCGGCATTCGGCACGTGGGGCATGGGAATGCTCCCGGAGCATCTGCTGAATGCAGATGCCCTGAGAAAAGAGGCTGAATCAAGAGGCATGGATCCCGGTAAATTCACCCTGAGGGACAGTGATTTCAACCGGCACCCTGTGGGTACGGGCCCTTTTGTATTCAGGGAATGGAAATCCGACCAGTATATCGTTTTGGACAGGAATGAAGACTACTGGGAAGGTGCGCCGAATTACAAAACCTATACATACCGCGTGATCCCCAAGCCGCTCAACCAGGCCTTTGAATTTTACGGCGGGGCGATAGACAACTACGGGGCCCAGCCGCACGAGGTCGCGCGCCTGAAAAAGGACCCGAGGTATCAGAGCTTCTCCGGCCTGTCTTTCGGTTATACGTACATAGGCTATAATATGCGGCGGGAATTATTCAGGGATAAAAGGGTGAGGAGGGCCCTGGGGATGGCCATTGATACGGACAAGATTATCCGGTATGTAATGTATGACCAGGCGGAGAGGATCACCGGGCCTTTTGTGAAACAGACGGATTATTACGATAAGAGCGTAAAACCCCTGCCTTATGACCCGGAAGGTGCGCTGAGGCTTCTGGAGGAGGCCGGATGGAAGAAAAACAGCGACGGTAAACTGGAGAAAGACGGCAGGGTGTTTGCATTTACGCTGATCACCAACAGCGGCAATGAGTTGAGAAAGAGCATCCTGACCATTGCACAGGATTCATGGAAAAAAATCGGGATGGATGTCAAGACGGATATCGTGGAGTGGACGGTCTTTCTGGGCAAACATGTAAACACCGGCAACTTCGATGCCCTTATCCTGGGCTGGTCTATGGGCATAGACCCGGATCTTTACCAGATATGGCACTCGAGCCAGACCGGCAATAACCAGCTTAATTTCGTAGGATTCAAAAATAAAGAGGCTGATGATCTGATCATCAAGATCAGGCAGGAGTATGACTACGATAAACAGGTGCAGTACTGCCGCCGGCTTCACAGGATCATAGCCGATGAGCAGCCCTATACATTCCTGTATGTCGCGAAGTGGACCGCTGTCCTGGATAAGAAGATAGTGATAATGGAACGCCTGCCCTCGGGGAAAAAGAGGATTAAAAGGATAACCCCCACGAAAACCGGTGATTACATGTTTTACTTTAACAAATGGATTAAACTGCCGGCTGCGCCGGTGTTCGAGCCGGGGTAGATTATGCTTTCATTTACAGTAAGAAGCTTTTTCCAGAAACTGGTGACACTGTTTTTCATATCGATCATCTCCTTCCTTGTGGTGTACCTGGCGCCGGGCAAGCCGAGCCAGATAGACCCGTTGAACCCCAAATTCACACCGGAAGACCTGGTCAGGTACAGGAAGGAATTCAACCTCGATAAGCCGCTTTACGTTCAGTATTATCTTTATTACAGGAATCTTTTCAGCGGGCAACTGAAGTCATGGAAAGACAACCAGCCGGTAATGGACAAGATAAAGGAAAGGGTCATGAACAGTCTGTGGCTGTTTCTTGTAGGGACATTGATTACATGGTCCCTTTCTTTTCCGGTTGGTATCAGCGCTGCCTTAAGGAGGGGGTCTTTCTTCGACAGATTCTCGACATTTATTGCGTATGTGCTGATCTCCATACCGGGTTTCTTCTTTGCATATATCCTTATTGAACTGGTGGTCAGGGCCTTCAACGTTCCTGTCATCGGCATGTATACCTTCGGAATGGCAAAGGCGGATTTTATTTACCGGGTGATGGACAGGATATGGCACATGGTGCTGCCTTCCATCCTTATGGCGCTGGGCGGCATAGCCCTGCTGTCCAGGTATGTCCGGGCGCAGATGCTGGAGATTATCCACCAGGATTATATCCGCACAGCAATGGCAAAGGGGCTGTCCGCGGATGTGGTCTATTACAAGCACGGATTAAGGAACGCACTGCTGCCGTTTGTCACCATGTTCGGACTGATCCTGCCGGGACTGATCGGGGGGTCGGTTATCATAGAATCAATATTTGCCTGGCCCGGCATAGGCCGGATGGCCTTTGAGGCTATCCTGGCCCGGGACTATCCCGTAATCCTGACTATAAACTTCATATCCGCGGTGCTGGTGCTGGCAGGCACATTTATCTCGGATTTGCTGTACATGGTGGTGGACCCGAGGATACGGTTGTGATTATCACCGGTCGGCGTAAACGGCCCCGGCAGCCGTTGATGGTTTAATGCAACTGTAAGGTTCAGGGTTGAATTATGCAGAACACCCGTAATACAGAAGAACTCGCTCATGGCCTGGCGGAAGAGGTCCCGCGTCTTACAGAGGCGTGGAGAATATTCAGAAAGAACACTCTCGCCGTGTGGGGGCTTGTGATCTTTATCGCCTTTTTTATAGTGGCGGTCTCAGGCCTGTTACTTACCACCGGCGAAAACCCGGTCCTTGATCCGGCGAAGGTGCGCCTGTCCGAGAAACTGCTGAGGCCGTTAACCCCTGTCAATACCGAGATGGTAAAACCCGGCGACAGGCCGGTATTCGGCATATACCTGCTGGGCACGGACGACCTGGGCAGGGACGTGTTCGCACGGATGATGCAGGGGGCATGGGTCTCTCTAACCGTTGGTTTCGTGGCGGTCGGCATCTCGGTGATAATAGGTATTATCCTCGGGGGCATAGCAGGCTACTACGGCAGGCTCAGGATCAAGTTCATGCACGTGCTCTGTCTCATCGCATTTTTCGTCTCCATGATACTCCTTGCTTCAGGCCAGAGAGGGCCGGCGCTCGACTCATTGGCGGTCACCCTTTTGCTTTCGGCATTTTCAGCCGTATACCATTACCTTGCCGCTAAAGGCGGAACCGGCCCGAAGATCCTGGATTTCCTGTTTTTCGACACGTTCTCCGTAGATACCCTTATCATGAGGTTTGTGGACATCATGCTCTGTTTCCCGAGCTTTTTCCTTATCCTGACCATAGTGGCGCTCCTGCCGGCAAGCATCTATAATATAATGATTGTAATAGGCCTGACCAGTTGGATGGGCACAACGAGGTTTGTCAGGGCGGAGTTCTTATCCTTGCGCGAGCAGGACTTTGTATCCGCGGCAAAGGCCATGGGACTTTCCGATATAAGCATCATCTTCAGGCACATGATGCCGAATGCAATTGCCCCCGTGCTTGTATCAGCCACCATAGGAGTAGCCATGGCCATACTTACGGAGGCCGGCCTCAGCTTCCTCGGATTCGGCGTCCCTCCGCCGCATGCCACCTGGGGCAATATCCTGGCCGGCGGTGAAAGCTTCATTTTCGATGCGCCGTGGCTTATGTACATACCGGGCTTGTCCATCCTGACAGTGGTGCTTTCATTCAACCTGTTCGGCGAGGGACTGAGAGACGCCCTGAACCCTAAATTGAGAAAGAGATAGGTCTTATACGACATACGCCCTGTAACTTAAAGAATGGAACCGATATTAAAAATCAATAACCTGAAGGTCTGTTTCGACACGGACGGGGGTCTGGCAAAAGCGGTCGACGGGATCGACCTTGAGATAACGAAGGGGGCCACCCTGGGGCTGGTCGGCGAATCAGGATGCGGCAAGAGCGTCACATGTTTGTCCATCCTGAGACTGATCCCTTCCCCGCCCGGCAGGATAACCGGAGGAGAGATCTTGTACAGGGGAATGAATCTGCTGGCATTGCCCGACAGGGACATGCAGCGTATCCGCGGCAATGATATAGGCATGATCTTCCAGGAGCCCATGACCTCGCTCAACCCTGTATTCACCATAGGTGACCAGATCAAAGAGGTTATCATGCTTCATCAGCAGAAGACATCCTCCGAGGCCGAAGAGCTTACCATACGGATTCTGGATAAAGTGGGCATTCCCTCTCCGGAGGTCCGCATCAGGGCATATCCGCACCAGATGTCCGGGGGGATGAAACAGCGCGTTATGATCGCCATGGCCCTGTCGTGCAACCCGGAAATATTGATAGCGGATGAACCCACCACTGCGCTGGATGTCACCATACAGGCGCAGATACTGGAACTCATGCAGTCGCTGCAGGATGAATCCGGCATGTCAATCCTGCTTGTAACGCACGACCTCGGAGTAGTGGCCGGTATGGCCTCCCACGTGGCGATCATGTATGCATCAAGGATAGTCGAGAGTGGTTCCGTGGGAGACATATTCAGCAATCCCAGGCATCCCTACACCCTCGGTCTCTTCAGCTCGATCCCGGTCACAGGCAAAAGAGGGGGCGACCTGTATGTGATACCCGGCAGTGTGCCGGATCCACTTTCTTTCCCGGAGGGGTGCAAGTTCCGGCCCCGGTGTTTATTCGCAGCGGAGCAATGCACGGCAGAGGAGCCTCCCCTCAGGGAGATTGAAGAGGGCCATAAGGCCGCGTGTCATTTCAGTAAGACCATAGATAAATATGTCTGGAAAGAAAAGACGAAAACCGCTTCATTTTTGATATCTGATGAACAGCACGGATAACATTCTTCTGAGAGTCAGGAATCTAAGGAAATATTTCCCTGTCACGAGTGGAATATTCTCGAGGGCCGTTAACTCACTGAAGGCTGTTGATAATGTCTCCTTCCATATAAAGTCAGGCGAGACCCTCGGCCTGGTCGGCGAATCCGGATGCGGAAAGACCACTCTCAGCAGGCTTGTCCTGCGTCTTGCCGAACCGAGCGGCGGGGAGGTTTATTTTGAAGGGGAGGATGTGTTTAAACTGAGGGGTGACAGACTCCGCCGCTTCCGCAAGAATGTGCAGGTGATTTTCCAGGATCCCTATTCGTCCCTGAATCCCAGGCTTACCATAGGCAGCATAATTGCGGAGGGAATCGGCGCCCACGGGATTGCCAGGGGCAGGAAAAAGAGGGAGCTTGTTGGAAAGCTGCTTGAAATGGTAGGGCTGCCGGCCGGTTATTACAACCGTTATCCGCATGAGTTCTCGGGCGGTCAGCGGCAGCGGATAGCCATTGCAAGGGCATTATCCCTGAACCCGAAACTCATCATCTGCGATGAGCCCGTATCTGCGCTTGACGTCTCGATACAGGCCCAGATACTGAATCTTCTGGCGGAACTGAAGAAAGACTTTAATCTTTCGTATCTGTTCATATCCCACGACCTTGCAGTGGTCGAGCATGTATCCGACAGGATAGCCACCATGTATATGGGCGAGATCACCGAGATCGCCGGTGCCGGGGAATTCTACTCCAGGCCCCTGCATCCTTACACAATCGCCCTGCTGTCCGCCAATCTTCTTCCTGACCCGAAACAGAGGAAGAGGCCGGTAATCCTGAGGGGCGACGTGCCGTCACCGCTTGCCCCGCCGTCAGGATGCCGTTTTCATACACGGTGCCCCGTGGCAGCGTACCATGTGGCCC
>WFVK01000213.1 GCA_015491705.1 Nitrospirota bacterium
GGTGCTGAACTATATAGATCATGAAGCGGAATTCATTTATGCGGGCAAGCGCGGGGGACAGCACGACATGACGCAGGACATGATAAACCGCACCCTCGTGGAAAAGGCCCGGCAGGGGAAGATTGTCTGCCGGCTGAAGGGCGGCGACCCTTTTGTGTTCGGCAGGGGCGGCGAAGAGGCGGAGGTACTGTCTGAGGAGGGCATAGAGTTTGAGATCGTCCCGGGTGTCAGTTCCGCCGTGGCCGCGCCCGCCTATGCGGGGATACCGCTCACGCACAGGCTCTACTCTTCCTCGCTTGCGATCGTCCCCGGTTACGAAGATGTCTCAAAGAGGGAAAGCTCGATCAACTGGCCCAAGCTTGCAACCGGTGCGGGGACCATCGTATTCCTCATGGCGGTTAAAAACATAGCCCTTGTATGCCGCAGGCTCATTGAAAACGGCAGGAAGCCGGATACCCCTGTGGCGGTGGTGCGGTGGGGTACAAGGGCGGACCAGGAGACACTCGTGGGCAACCTGCAGAACATGCCGGAGCTGGTCAGGGAAAATCATATCAGGCCCCCCGCGGTGATGGTGGTGGGAGATGTGGTCAATCTCAGGGAGAAGCTCAGGTGGTATGAAAAGAAACCCCTCTTCGGCCGGCGCATCCTTGTTACGAGGGGACATTCCGGGGGGTTTGAGCCCCTCGGGGAACTGGGAGCGGAGATAATAGAATTCCATACAATAAGCATTGTGCCGCCGGCTGACCTGTCGGGGCTTGACAATGCCATAGACAGGGCGGATTCCTATGACTGGCTGATATTTACCAGTGCAAACGGCGTGAAATTTTTCTTTAAGAGATTTTTTGAAAGAGACAGGGACATCCGGGACCTGAAGGGCGTAAAGATATGCGCAGTGGGCCCCCGAACAGCCTCTGAGATATGGAGATACGGGATAAGGACGGATATGGTTCCGGAGAGATTCAATGCCGAGGGCCTGACAGCGGCGTTCATGAAAGATGCCGCAGCCCGGCAGGCCGGCACAGAGGGCAAACGGGACCTGAAAGGCATTCGCATGCTTCTCCCAAGGGCGGAATCCGCAAGGGAGGTGTTCCCAGAAAAGGTCAGGGAACTCGGCGGCGAGATAGATGTCGTCACCGCGTACCGCGCCGTAAAACCTGAAACCCACGGCAAGAGGCTGAAGAGGTTTTTAAAAGAGGGCAGGATATCCATAGCCACCTTTACAAGCGCCGCCACTTTCAACAATTTCATGGAGATAATGGCGGATGATGCGCTTGACCTCCTCAGAGATGTCACAATCGCGGTGATCGGCCCTGTCACCGCGAAGGCGGTTGAAAAGGCGGGGCTGATACCCCGTATCATGCCTGCTGAGGCGACCGTGGATGCAATGGTTCAGGAGATAATAAACCACACAACAGGGAAGCAGGCGGAAACAAAATGACACCAGGAGACTCGAAGATCAGGGAGGCCGTTCTAAGGTACCTCAGGACAAAGGCATCAAGGCCCGCCAGGCTGAAGGAGATCGCAGGCGCGCTCCATGCAGGCGGAAAAGGGCTCCGCCGGCTCAGGCGGGTCCTCCGTTCATTGACGGAATCCGGAGAGATATATATAACCAGGACAAAGCGTTACGGCCTGGTCGAACAGATGAACCTGGTCACAGGCCTGTTCGAGGCCCACAGGGACGGCTACGGCTTTGTCATTCCCGAGAAATCAGGGGAAAAAGATATCTTCATCGCCCCGCGCAGGACTATGGGGGCCATGTCAGGGGACCGCGTCGTGGCCCGCGTGGAAAGCCGGGTAAGGATGGAGGGCTCCATAATAAGGATACTCGAGCGCGGGCAGAAAAAGATCATCGGCGAACTCTGCTGTGAGAAAAACATATATTATGTAAAGCCCAGGGCAAAAAATATCCCCTTTTCCATCCTCATCGGCCCGGGGGACAGGGGCGGGGCCGGGCCGGGCGACAGGGTCGTTGTCGAGATCACGTCTTATCCCACTGCCGCAGGGCCGGCCGGCGGGAAGATACTCAAGGTCCTCGGTGATGTGACGGAACCCCGTGACGAGATAAACATGATAATAGAGGAGTATTCCCTGCCCCGCAGGTTCCCTGCAGCGGTATTATCCGGGGCCAGGGGGATACGCCGGAGGGTACAGGTGCGCGGCAGGGTCGATTGCCGCGACCTCCTGACCGTCACCATCGACGGCGAGAGTGCAAAGGATTTTGATGATGCAATATCAATCAGGCGGTCGGGTTCAGGATTTGTCCTCTATGTGCATATTGCGGATGTCGGCTGGTACGTGCCGTGGGATTCCGCGCTTGACATCGAGGCGCGGCGCAGGGGCACAAGCGTGTATTTCCCCGGCAGCGTGATCCCCATGCTTCCCGAAAAGCTGTCGAACGACCTGTGCAGCCTTGTGCCGGGACAGGACAGGCCTACATTTACGGTGGAGATGCACTTTGACGGCAGGGGGCGGATAACGGACAAAAAATTCTACCCCGCCGTTATCCACAGCAATGAGAGGATGACCTACACATCCGTCAGGAAGATACTCGTGGATAATGACGGGGATGAGAGGGAGAAATATTCATATCTCCTTGAAGACCTTGAAATGATGGAGGAGCTGTGCGACCTCCTGAGGAAGCGGCGGATAAGGCGCGGCAGCCTTGATTTCGACCTGCCGGAGCCCGAGGTGCTCCTTGACATACAGGGCAGGCCCGAGGCCGTTATCAGGGCCGAACGCAACCTTGCGCATATGATTATCGAGGAATTCATGATAGCGGCCAATGAAGCCGTAGCCTCTTATCTTGAAAGCACCGGGGTGCCGGCGATTTACAGGGTGCATGAAAAGCCCGATACGGCCAAGCTTGATGAACTGAGGCCGATCTTCAGGGCGTTCGGCCTGAATGTCAGAAAAGCCGGCGTCGGCGTGTTCCATTCGATCCTGAGACAGGTGAAGGGCACCCCCCACGAATCCCTGATGAACATCCTCCTGCTGCGTTCCCTCAAACAGGCTAAATATTCCACTGAAAATATCGGGCACTTCGGCCTGGCGTCAAAGTGCTACACGCACTTCACCTCTCCCATCAGGAGATACCCCGACCTTGTGGTACACAGAATTCTCCGGGATTCTGTGAACGGCAAAAAACTCTCCGCCAGAAAAACCGGACATCTTGAAAAGCTCCTGCCCGGCATAGCAGCCCATTCTTCAAAGGCCGAGCGCACGGCGGACGAAGCGGAAAGGGAGATACTGAATGCCATGAGGGTGTGGTTCATGAAGGACAAGACAGGCGGTGAATACGACGGGATCGTGACGAGGATAACATCCTACGGCCTGAAAATCCAGCTCAAGGACTTCTTTGTCGAAGGGTTCCTGCATGTTTCGTCAATGGCCGACGATTATTACAGGTTTGACGAGAAAAACTACCGCCTCACAGGCAGGCGGGGGAAGAAGGCCTTTACCCTCGGCCAGGAAGTGCGCGTGAGGATCGACCGCGTTGATATCGAGGAAAGGGAGATAGTGCTCGGCCTGGTGCAGGACCGCCGGTAAGTCCCGCGGGTTATTTGAAACTTGCCTTCCCCATGGAGTATGATTAATGGTTATGTTTCAGAGTTTCAATACAACAGGAATCGGCAGCCTGCCGCACACCGACCCCGCGGAGGCATGCAGAATCATCCTTGATTCAGTGGATATACCGTTCTGGCCCCAGCTCCCCCACAGGAGCTTCCTGGAACTCATGGTGCCGCAGTACTCCGAGGGCTTTCCCTTTGTGAGGATTGAAGGCGAGACCATCCGCGTGGAACACGAGCCGGATGAGCGGGCGCTGACCGTATTCTACGAGACCGTTGCAGGGAGTTCCGGATTCCCTGTTTCAAGGGAGTATGCCGCAGGGCTGCATGCCTTTATCGATATTCTCGCGGCGCGGGACCGGAAGCTCGACACTGTGAAAGGCCATATCACGGGCCCGCTGACCTTTGCGTTGTCCCTCACGGACGACCGGAAGCGGCCGATTTATTTTGACGATGAAATGAGGGAACTGTCGCTGGAGTTGCTCAAGGGCAAGGCCGCATGGCAGATCGGGGCGCTCAGGCCCTATGCCGATAATGTGCTGATCTTCATTGACGAGCCGATCCTCTCGGCCCTCGGCACATCCGCATACATAGGGGTGAGCCATGAAGAGGCATCCAGGATGCTCCGGGAGATCGTCGGGCATGTCAAGGCATGCGGCGCCATAGCGGGCATTCACTGCTGCGGCAAGGCGGACTGGCCCCTTGTGCTCGGCTCGGGCATAGATGTCTTTAACTACGATTCCTATTTTTTCTGGGACACCCTGAGCATATACCCTGCTGAAATGAAGGCCTTCATGGAAAACGGCGGCTATATAGCATGGGGTGTGGTCCCTACGACAGAGGCGATCAGGGATGTGAACCTCCGGGGACTGGAGGAACAGCTTGAACGGGGACTGTCATCTCTTGAAAAAGCCGGGGTCCCGGGAGACAGGCTCAGGCAGCAGGCGCTTATAACTCCCTCCTGCGGGGCGGGCTCGCTGAATACAGAGGATACGCTGAAGGTGTTCTCCCTGCTTAAGGAGTTGAGAGACCGCTATGCGGGGACTTAGGGGGATTATATCCTTTGAAGGGATCGAGGGCTCGGGCAAGACCACGCAGGCAAGGCTCCTTGCGGAATATCTCAGGGACAGGGGATACGATGTGCTTGAAACAGCGGAGCCGGGCGGCACAGGGATCGGAGAAAAGATCAGGAGGCTGCTCCTTGAGCCGCAGAATCACATGGAGCCCCTTGCAGAGCTCCTGCTGTATTATTCATCAAGGGCGCAGCTCGTAAAGGAGGTCATTGAGCCGGCGATACGCCGGGGCACTATTGTAATAACCGACCGGTTCACTGATTCGACCGCAGCGTATCAGGGATATGCAAGGGGGATTGATTTGGGTATTATAAGCACGCTTAACGAGATCGTGGTGCCCGGGATAAGGCCTTTCCTGACCTTCCTGCTGGATATCGACGTGGAGGAGGGCCTCAGGAGAAACCGGCATGCCCGCAAAGAGGACAGGTTTGAACTTGAGACCGTGGAATTCCACAACCGTGTCAGAAAGGGATTTCTCGATATTGCGGCCAGGGAGCCTGAACGGGTGAAAATAATCGACGCCTCACGCCCCCCGGGGGAAGTGGGCATGGAAATAAGAAAAATAATGGAAGAATCATGGCATTCAGGGAAATAATCGGCCAGGAAAAGGCCATAAGCATGCTGAAGGGCTGCATCATGAAAAACCGCATCCCACACGCCATGCTGTTTGCAGGTGACGAGGGAATCGGCAAGCGGCTTACCGCGCTTAATTTTGCAAAGGCCCTCAACTGCCGCGGAACAGGCGGTGAAGACCTGTTCTCCGCAGGCGGGAAAGGGGGCGCCGCAGCGGACGGCGGGGATATAGATGCTTGCGACAGGTGCCCCTCGTGCACAAAGACGGACAGGGCCAGCCACCCCGATGTCTTTATAATCAGGCCGGAAGGCGACGGCGGGCAGATCACGGTCTCGGCAATAAGGCAGCTCGAGGAATCCCTGTCGTACAAGCCGTTTGAAGGCAGGTGGAAAGTGGCGATCATCGACGATGCGGACCGGCTCAATCAGTCCGCCTCCAATGCCTTCCTGCAGACCCTTGAAGAGCCGGCTCCCCGGAGCATCATGATACTGATCACCTCCAGGCCTGATGTAATGCTTGCGACCATCCGATCGAGATGCCAGAGGATAAATTTCACCCCCCTGCCGGCGGACCTGATGCAGGGGCTGATCAGAGAAAGGCTGGAGAACCTCGACGCTGATAAGTCCACGCTCCTGAGCGTGCTTTCAGGCGGGCGCTTCGGCTATGCCCTTGATGAAAATTTAATCGCGCAGAGAGACCGGTCGTTTGAGATATTCAGGCGGATGCTCGGCAGGCTTGAAGAAGAGGCATGGAATGACAGGGATGAAATGGAGAAATGGTTTGACTGGGGGGAGATGTGGCTGCGGGATATTGCGGTATTCAAGGCGACGGGGAGGCCGGACTTCCTGATCAACCGCGACAGGGAGCACGAGATACGGGAGATATGCAGGGGGGCTGCACTGAAGGATATACTAAAACTGGCGCGGGAGCTTTATAATATAAAAAGAAA
>WFVK01000214.1 GCA_015491705.1 Nitrospirota bacterium
CCGGGTGCCAGGGCGTCATCCAGAATCATCAGGAAGTCCCTGTCCTTACTGATAAAATCGAGGTCGGAAAACTCGGTGAACCCGTACAGGTTGGTGACGACAACCGCCCCGAGATCCGGAAGGTATTTCTTTATCAGGTCTTCGGTGATTTTAGAGTTGAACGAATTTTCGTTCAGGTCCGCAAAGACCGGGATATTCCCTGACTGGACGATCGCCTCTGTTACAACACAGCAGGTATATGCCGCGACAAGAACGTATTTGTTCCGGATTTTATTGGCCTTCAGTATGTGGTACAGGCCAGCCCTGCCGGATGAAAAGGTCAGTGAATATCTTGATCTGAACTTTTCATTCAGCCTCTCTTCAAACGTCTTGCCGCAATCCCGCCCTACGGCAAGAAACGCCGCCAGGTCAGACCACGTAAGATACGGATAACGAACCGGTATCATCAAACGGTCACCTTCCTCCCCTGTTGCTCAGCAAGTCAAGTACGAAAATCTTGCCGTCATCATAAATTCTCTTTCGCGTATCTCCAAGCTGCCTCAGGTTCTCCTGAAAATCAAGGGTATGCCGGAACGTGGCCCTGAAGAAAGGATGCAGTTTCCCTTTCAGCTTTTTCAGCAGGTATCTCTTTCGGTAGCCTGTTTCGCTCGCATACGAATATGCCACGTACCTTATGGATTTGGAAACGAGGTAAGCGGACAGGGCCTCGCTTCCCCTGAAAAAAGGCATGCCGGGCGGAAGGCTTGCTCCGCCGGGCTCATCCGCTATCAGTATTTTATTCCGCCTGAAGTCAAGCAGGAAAGATTTTTCCAGTCTCGCCAGGATCGTCTCTCCCTCCGGAACCGCCTGCTGCATCTCGGCATACTCCCGTATTTCTTCGTCCGGCACAAGTGAAGTATTGTTCAGGCCGGCTCTTATATTGTGAATGTAATCCCAGTACTGACTCCTCGCATCAAACCATCCGTTGCCTAAAAGTATCCCCGTTACAAATATAAGAATAAGAAGCGAGGGGGAGGCTCTCACCCTGCCCGGCTCCCTCCATGGCATTGCAGCAAGGACGTTTATCATGGATATGATAACCGCGGCGAAAAGAAAAGAAAACAGGTACCGCTCCCCGAAGCTGCCGGCTGTAACCATCAGTACTACCAGTGAGCCCAGTGCAGCGCTTATTACAAGGGATTTGAACGCCTCCCGCTGTCCGGCGGGCGCCGGTGAAGGGGATGACCTGGCAGCGGCGAAATTCAGCAGAGCAAGCGCGATGATAAAGGGATAGCTGATGTACCTGAAAAGCAGTTCCATCACCCCGGAAAGATCAAGGTCCGCCCATGAACTCGGGAAAGTCCCGTATGCGGTACCGTGGTAGCCTTTCCCGAGCAGTGGATATAAAAGTGTCCCTGATGACTGATACATCGACAGCATCCACGGCAGGAGAAAAACGACCGAGAGGACCGCCGCGGTGAAAAATTCATAAAGGGCCCTCGCCCTCTTTCCGGAACCGGCGATAAAGAAAATATAGGTTGAAACAAACAGAATTGCGGCGGCAGGGATAAGGGTCGACTTCAGTGAACAGATTGCCGCAGTTAGCAGGGCTATAATAAAACCGTTGGCTGCAAAATGCCTGTTTCCCAGTTCTTCCCAGTCAAGGGTTCTGAAAAGACTTATAAAGAGCGCCAGGGGGAGCACCAGTGCCGTGGTATTCGTCCTCGGCGGAGGAATAAGCAGGAAGAAAAGAAGCACTATCAGTGCGGCTGCTTCGGGGATTTCCCTGTTTTTCAGTTTCAAATTTTTCAGATATCCCATGAGAAGACCCAGCGATATGATAACACTGAGCCCCGGGTCGATAATGAACAGATTTTTCCTGGAGAGCACCCCCAGCAGGAATGCATGCATGAAGGCCTGACCCCCAAGGGAAGTCTCTACTCTCCTTATGCTGAAAGGGTCGGCGCCCATGGAGCCGGTCTGTATCATCTTTTCTGAAAAGGTCAGGTAGGCGACCTGGTCATCATGAAAAAACCCGGAGAAGACCAGACCGCTGTACTGCAAAACGGCGAGAGAACATACCGTGAAAATTAAAAGGGCAACAAGCCTCTCTTTCCCGCACGTTTTAATATACGAGGTTGCCCGGCCGGTAATCCGTGCCCTGCTTTTATAGAAGTCCACCGCCTGGTACAGCAGGCCCGCTGCCGTCAAAATCAGAATTGAACCCGTTGAAACACTCGATGTAAGGTTTAATATGCCCCCGATAAAGATGACGGCTGCAATGCCCCACGCGGCCCTTTGTCCCCAGTCAACACGTGCACCGGGGAAAAGAATATTATTTACGGCCGCTCCCCAGCCTGTAAAGGAAACCAGAAGACAGACACCCCATAAAAAAGACAAAAAGTATATTACCATATAAACAGACCACCGGTGATTTTGCTTTATTGCAATAAAATATCACCGCGGGCAGGTTCCACCCCTTTATGCCGCATTAAGGTTTACAAACCGACAAAAACAAGGAGAGGTTTTAAATGTTCAGTGAAAACACCTTTTTAACCCTTCTCAGGATAAATTTGAGATGTTCCCACGACTGTATCTCCGACAGCATGCCCAGTATGATTTTCGGCCTCAAATAAAACTCAAGATAGGCTCTCATCCTCAGTATCTTCAACTCGCGCAGTGTCAGGTTATCAGGTACATAGATTATATTGTGAAAGTTGATATCCCTGAAATCAATATGGTCAAGCTTTCCTTCCTCCTTTAATTTGCGGTACATCTCGCTTCCGGGGATGGGGAGGAAAATGGTAACCTGTGACCTGTGGATCGGCAGCTCTTTTGACAACCTTATACTCTTTAAAATATCCTCCCTGTCTTCTCCGGGGTAACC
>WFVK01000215.1 GCA_015491705.1 Nitrospirota bacterium
ACCTCAAACAGGGTTTTACGGCGGGCTCTCCAGCCGGTTTATGCAACGTTAAGGTTTATTCACAAAAAACATTAGCGGCGGATATGTAACCATTCAGGATGAAATCTGCTCTTTAACCTTTTTCACCACCTCTGAGGGTGCAATCTTCAGGGTCTCTTTTGTCTTCCTTGATTTCAGCTCGACAAACCCCTCTTTCAGATTCCTCTTGCCTATGATCACCTGCAGGGGGATCCCGATTAAATCGGCGTCCTTGAACTTTACACCGGGTCTCTCGTCCCTGTCGTCCATGAGCGCTTCCATTTTTTCTCCCTGCAAATCCCTGTATATGGTCTCGGCAGTATCCGAAATCTCCCTGTCTTCAGCGGCAAGGGGGATGATCTCCACGTCAAACGGGGCTATGCTCTGCGGCCAGATGATTCCGTCCCTGTCATTGTTCTGCTCGATCGCCGCTGCGGCAATGCGGGCAGGCCCGATGCCGTAGCTCCCCATTATCACCGGTTTCTCCCGGCCGCCCTCATCGAGGTACTCGGCCTTAAGCGGCGCGGAATACTTTGTGCCGAGCTTGAAGATATTCCCTATCTCTATGGCCCTTTCTTCGGATATGGGGGCCCCGCACCGGGGGCAGCCGTCCCCTCCCCTTGCAACGTGTATGTCATGCCATTCAGCCTCAAAGTGAACCCCCGGTCTTATGCCCCTCGTATGTAACCCGGCCCTGTTTGCGCCTGTGATATATATGCCTTCCCTGAGGGAGATGTCCGCAATCTTTCTCAGGTCACTGCCGTGCGGGCCGATAAAGCCGGCCTCCACGCCGAGGATGTCCCTTACCTCGTCTTTCCGGGCCGCGCGGAAATCCCCCGCTATTCTCCGGAGCTTCTTTTCGTGAAGCTCCTGGTCGCCCCTTACAAGCGCAAGGAAGGGGCCGTCACCGCCGACCAGCAGGAGACTCTTGATGAAACACGAGGGGTCGGCCTTCAGATATGCCGAAACCTCTGCAACCGTGCGTTTCTCCGGGGTCGCAACATCCTCCGGTTCGCCGGGCCATTCACCGCCGGCCGCTTGCTGCGGCGGGGGAGCCGAAGGCGCAAGCTCTGTGTTTGCCGCATATCCGCATCCGCTGCAGAGGACTATGGTGTCTTCACCCGCTGGGCTGGGGGCCATGAATTCATGCGCTGTTGCGCCGCCCATCATGCCGGGGTCGCTCTCCACCTGGTAAAACCTGAGCCCGCATCTTTTGAAAATGCGGTGGTACGCCTCTGCGTGTTTCCGGTAATTGGCCTCAAGGCCGGCCTCGTCCCTGTCAAAACTGTAGCTGTCCTTCATTATGAATTCACGCGTCCTCAGCACCCCGCTCTTGGGCCTGGCCTCGTCCCTGAATTTCGTCTGTATCTGGTACCATACCTGGGGCAGGTCCCTGTAGGAGCGTATCTCCATAGAGGCAAGCCACGTGATTATCTCTTCATGGGTCATCCCCAGGCACATGTCCCTGCCGCCCCTGTCTCTGAGCCTGAACATCTCATCCCCTATCTCGGACCACCTGCCTGTTTTCCTCCATATGTCCGCAGGATGAAGGGCGGGCATTGATATCTCCTGCGCGCCGATGGCGTCCATCTCCTCTCTTATGATCCTGTTTATCTTTTCAATAACCCTCCAGCCGAGCGGGAGGTAGATATAGAGCCCTGCGCCGAGCTGCCTGACATAACCGGCGCGGAGCATGAGGATGTGGCTGACCGCCTCGGCCTCTGCCGGGGTCTCCCGTAACGTAGGTATGAAAATATTCGTAAATTTCATCGTCGTCCCTTTGACCTTACCTTTGCATGAAGCTGTTGCCACGATGCAGGAGAGCCCCGCGGTTTTCCGGCAGGACGTCCTGCATCTTTACGCGACATCAATGTTCAAGCCGTCAGTCCCGCCCGGCGGATTCCGGATCGCCTACGGAATGACCCGCCGCAGCCGGCATGACACTAAACCGTTTTTACGTCCCTGGTGTCGTTCATGTTGTTCTTCCTCATGAACGTCGGAATATCAAGATAGCCTCCTTCACTGCCGTTGCCCCTGTCCTCGGGGGTCTCCTTTGACAGTATCCTGCCTGAGCTCTTCAGTGTGGTTGTCTCCCTTGAGGGTCTCCATTTATCATATGACGGCATCACGGCCCTGGGCTTTTCTTCAAAGCGGGTCGCTATGACCGTGACCACTATCCTGTCATCAAGGTCGGGGTCCACCACGGAGCCGAAGATTATCTCGGCATCGTCATGTACCGCATCCCGTATAAGGCTGGCTGCCTCGTGCACGTCATGAAAAGACAGCGACGAGCCTCCGGTGATGTTTATCAGCACGCCCCTCGCTCCGTCAATGGAGGTCTCCTCCAGCAGCGGGCTTTTGATGGCCATCCTGGCTGCGTTTACCGCCCTGTTGTCGCCTTCGGCGCTTCCTATGCCCATAAGCGCCCTTCCGCTGTCCGACAGTATCGTCCTTATGTCCGCAAAGTCCTGGTTTATCAGGCCCGGGACCAGTATCAAATCGGATATGCCCTTGACGGCCTGCCTCAGGACATCGTTTGCAAGATTCAGGGCCTGAAGCCACGGGGTGTCCTTCTCCGTTATCTCCAGCAGCCTGTTGTTGTGGATTATAATTATAGCATCTACGTGCTTTTTAAGCTCTTTTATACCCTGTTCCGCATTTCTTGCGCGTTTATTGCCCTCAAAGAGAAAAGGCTTGGTGACTACGGCCGCTGTAAGTATGCCCTGCTCCCTGGCGGCCTCTGCAACAACCGGAGAGGCGCCCGTGCCTGTGCCGCCGCCCATGCCGGCTGTTATGAAGACCATGTCCGCGCCCTGCAGGGCCTCTTCTATGAGGTCCCTGTCGTCAATCGCAGCCTGCCTGCCTATCGCGGGATCAGCACCTGCACCGAGGCCTTTTGTGAGGGAATTGCCGATCTGCAGGCGCCTGTGGGCAAGGGACGATTCAAGTGCCTGGGCATCGGTGTTGACGGCTATGAATTCGACGCCCTGCACGCTTGATGCAATCATGCAGTTTACGGCATTGCTGCCGCCGCCGCCCACGCCCACGATCTTGATCTTAGCAGCCTTGTTCTCTATTTCCTCCATTTCAAAAATCTTCATACAGACCTCCTTTTATTTGACATTTCTTATTTGACATTACCTTTTTTCCGCCGAGCCGCCTGCAATACTGTAAAAATCTTTGCACCTGTCATTTCGACCGGGGGAGAAATCTTTTGCTCTCAAAGCCTTACAAGACCTCTCCCTCCGTCCCCCCCTCACCCTAACCCTCTCCAGCAGGGAGAGGGGATATTGCTCATCTGTTGAACCCTGAACCGGCAACCCCTGAACCTTTAAAACCTGAACACATCGCCGACCCATTCTCTCATTCTCGCCCTGATCGACGTGAATGAGCGGCCGCTGTGCGGCCTGTATTCCATCCTGTATTCCTCGGCCCCGATGAGCGCCAGGCCGGCGCCTGTCGCGTATGCAGGGCTGCGAATCTCCTCGCTGACACTCTCAATGCCCGTTGGGGTGCCGATCCTTACGGGAAGCTCCAGTATATTCTCGGCCATCACGTCCATGCCTTCCATAAGGACCGCCCCGCCTGTCAGTACCACTCCGGAGTTCATGTCATTATGGAACTCCCGGATCTCTTCCCTGATCAGGGAGAACAGCTCCTCCGCGCGCGGCTGCAGTATCTCCACGAGGTAGCGCCTCGGCATGCTCCTGCCCGGCCTGCCGCTGCCCGAGCCGGTCTCTATGTGCTCGTCGTCTCCGGCCATGGATATCATTGTGCAGCCGTATTTCTTTTTTATATCCTCCGCCTCACGGGCCGGCATCCTCAGGCCGATTGCAATATCGTTCGTAAAGTTGCCGCCCCCGACCGCGAGCACGGAGCTGTGGCAGATATTCCCCTCCCTGAAGAGGGCTATATCCGTGGTGCCTCCGCCGATGTCGACAACCGCGACGCCGAGTTCCTTTTCATCCTCCGCCAGCACGGCTTCAGCGGATGCAAGAGGCTGGAATATGACCTCCATCACCTCGAGCCCGGCCCTGCGGCAGCTCCGGATCAGATTCTGCACCGATGTCGCGGCGCCGGTGATTATGCGGACATCCGTCTCAAGCCTCACCCCCTGCATGCCCCGGGGGTCGGTGATGCCGTCCTGGCCGTTGACGGTGAATCCCGCGGGGATGACATGGAGCATCTCCCTGTCAAAGGGAATCGCCACCGCCTTTGCCGCATCTATAACACTGTCAACCTCTCTCTGCCCTATCTCTTTCTCCCTGACGGCTATGACCCCGCTGCTTGAGAAACACTCTATGTGCCCCCCGGTGATCCCTATGTGAACGGCCTTTATCTCCACACCGGCCATTGACTCGGCCCGTTGCACGGCCTCCCTGATAGAGTCCGCCATGTTCTCGATGTTGGTGATAATGCCCTTCCTTATGCCCCTTGAAGGGGCGATGCCCACGCCGATGACATTTACAGGTCCGCCGTCCGGTTCAATGGAGAACTCCCCCACCACAGCGCATATCTTGGTGGTGCCCACATCAAGTCCGACGACTATCCTCTCGTCTTTCACTCCCACTTCCTTTATGAATCCGAAATTCATCATTGTCAGGACGCCTTTCTCCCGGGCTTTTTCAGGGGCTTTACGATAACGGAATCCTTGAACCTCAGGTCTATGTACTTCAGGGGCAGGCCCCTTTTTCTTACCTCGGGCTCTATCTCCATCCACCTCGCGAGCTTTTCCCGGTATCTGCCGTAGCCGACCTTCATGAATTCACCGTCGATATTGACTGTAAGGCCGTAGGACTCCAGCCCTATCTCAACCGGGTCGCTGCCCGTGGACAGCTTGCTCCGGGATATGGCATCCGCCAGCTTCAGTGCCTCGGACACGGCCTTTCTGTTTTTCGGGTTTATATCCCTGATGACCGGGAGGAACAGCGTGTTCCCCCCCCTGATCCGCTCCAGTATCCTGCCGTCGGCGTCTATAAGATACAGCCTCTTTTTAATCCTCAGCAGGGCCTTCGGTACCGCCTCCTCTATCTTTATCATCAGTGTGTCCGGGAAACGCTTCTTCAGTGAGACCTTCCTGATCCACGGGCTCCGCCTGAGCCTCCTGTCAATATCCTCCAGATCTACGGACAGCAGGGGGGCTCCCTTTTTTACATTTATTCTGCCCACAATGTCTTCCCTGCCGAGCTGATAGTTCCCGTAGACGAGTATCTCTTTCACGCGGAGCTGCCCCGACAGGAATCTCACTCCCAGGACCGCGGCCGAGACAGCGATGACGATCAGGAAGAAGATGATGCCCCTCCTTAAAAAAATCGCCAGCCTTTCCCCGCGGCGGTATGCCGCCCTGCGTTTCTTATTCCCTGATCGCAAGCCGTATAATCTCCTCTATAAGGTCTTTAAAGCTCAGCCCCGCGGCCCCGGCAATTTTGGGAAGCAGGCTCGTGGCGGTCATGCCGGGCAGTGTGTTGACCTCAAGTATGTAGGGTGTATTGTCTTCATCCACGATAAAGTCAACCCTTGTTGCGCCCGAGCAACCAAGGGCCGCATGGGCCCTCAGGGCCGCGTCCGTGACCCTGCCGTAAGCCTCCCCGTCAATCTGCGGGGGCATGATATACTCGGTAAGGCCTGAAGAATACTTTGCCTCATAATTGTAAAATTCCGCCCGCGGCCTTACCTCAACCCCCCCGAGGGCGCGGTCGCCGAGGATGCCTATGTGTATCTCCCTGCCTTTTATAAACTTCTCTATGATCACCCTCCGGCCGTACGAAAATGTCTTCTCCAGGCAGGACGGCAAGGCGTCCCTTTCCCTGATTATGCTGACGCCGATGCTGGAGCCCTCTGCCGCGGGCTTTACCACCCACGGCGGCTCGAACGGCGGTTCCGGAAGGTCCGCCATCCTGCGCCTGCCGGAACGCCGCGGCTGCCCGGCCACGATAAACGGCGCGCAGGCAAGCCCGTGGTAGGCGAATATCTTTTTCGAGACCTCCTTGTCCATGGCAAGGGCCGAGGCCAGCAGGCCCGAGCCTGTATAGGGAATCCCCAGCACCTCAAGCAGCCCCTGGATGGCGCCGTTTTCCCCGGTGCCTCCGTGCAGCGCAAGGAAGGCAAGCCTGACCTTTTCCTTTTTCAGCACGCCGGCTATGTCCCTGCCGACGTCTATCGGCACGCAGTTATAGCCGAGTTCCTGCAGGTTCTGGTATATCGCAAGGCCGCTCCGCATCGAGACATCCCTCTCTGATGAGAGACCTCCCATCAGCACACCGATCCTCTTTTTCGTAACAGGTGACATGGTCATGACTTCCGAACAACAGCCGCCTGTACAGGCATCTTCAATCGTTTCCCCCTACTATCTTTATTTCCGGCTCGAGCTCGATGCCGCTGTGCTCCCTCACCCTTGCCTTTACGGCCTGCATGAGCTCCATGAAATCCCGGCACGCGGCATTTCCCCTGTTTATGAAGAAATTCGCATGAACCCGGCTTACCTCCGCGCCGCCCGCCCTCATGCCTTTGCATCCCGCGGCGTCTATCAACCTGCCGGCCGAG
>WFVK01000216.1 GCA_015491705.1 Nitrospirota bacterium
CGACGGTTTCATACAAGTGTAAGGTGTATATGAAAAAAATCAGAATCGGCAACCAGACTTCTTTTTCCGCCCCCACACCCGTCCTGCCTTTTGAATATGCAATAGAAAACGGATTCGATGCCTTCGAGTGGTTCCCGGACAGGCACGGCACAGCAGGATGGGACACACGCTGTATGGATGCGGGGGTCAGGCGTTATATCAGGGACAGGGCTGCTGCACACGACATCGCCCTGTCCGTGCATGCATCGCTGCAGGGCAATCCCCTCGAGGCACGGACACACGGAACAATCCTTCAGGACATAGACTTTGCGCGGGATATAGGGGCAGGGATAGTGAACATCCACCTGTATGCCGACAAGGGTCCGGATGATTACGTGGCGGCGCTTATGCCTTTTGCAAGGCTTGCGGCAGAGGCCGGCATCAGTCTGTCCATAGAAAACACACCGCTTACCGTGCCGGGGGATTTCAACAGGGTCTTCAGCGGCCTGAGAGAGACAGGGGAAGCGGCACATGTGGGGATGTGCCTTGACCTCGGCCATGCAAACCTGTGCGGTCCCACGCGCAATGACTACCTCCGGTTCATCGACCTGCTCGATCCCCGGATACCCGTTATACATATTCATATGCACGAGAACTTCGGCGACAGCGACAGCCACCTGCCGCTGTTTACAGGGCCTGCGGGGAAAGACACCCGCGGCCTGAGCGAATTCATAAGGCGGATGAAGCGACGGGGGTTTTCAGGGTCGGTTATTCTTGAACAGTGGCCGCAGCCCCCGTTACTGCTGAATGAGGCGCGCGACAGGCTGTATTACATGTGGAATGAGAAAGGAGCATACTGATGAGAGAACCTGAAAAGATGATTATCTACAACCTCTTTCCCCTCCTCGCAGGGAAGATTTCCGGCTGGGAAGGGCATTTCCGGAGGGCGGCTGATATGGGTTTCAACTGGATATTTGTAAACCCCATACAGTACCCCGGCGTCTCCGGCAGCCTTTATTCCATAAAGGACTATTTCAGTTTCAACCCGCTTATTATCGACGGCACCGGTGCGGAGCCCCCCGCCGGGCAGGTGAAGAAGGCGATCGGGCAGGCCGGGAAACTCGGCCTCAGGATGATGATCGATCTGGTGATCAATCACTGCGCCGTGGATTCGGACCTGATAAAGGAACACCCCCAGTGGTTTGTGTGGGAGAGGAAGGGGCGTGTGGCGCATCCCTTCTGTTATGAAAACGGCCGGAAGGTCGTATGGGGGGACCTGGCGCGGTTCAACCACAGGCAGAGCAGGGACCGGGAGGGCCTGTACCGGTTTTTCTTCAGCGTCGTGGAATTTCTGATCGGGCTCGGCTTCAGCGGCTTCAGGTGCGATGCCGCATACCAGATTCCGGGGAGACTGTGGGAGAGACTTATCAGGGAGACAAAGTCACGTTACCCCGGCACCCTCTTCCTGGCGGAAACGCTCGGTTGCACACCCGGCGAGACCGTAAAGACCGCGGGTGCGGGATTTGACTATATATTCAACAGTTCCAGGTGGTGGGATTTTCACAGCCCGTGGCTCATGGAGCAGTATAATCTCACGCGCCGGGCCGCGCCCTCCATAAGCTTTCCCGAGAGTCACGACACCGAGCGTCTCTGTGAAGAGCTTGACGGCAATACAGACGGCCTGAAGCAGCGCTATCTGTTCTCCGCGATGTTCTCAGCAGGCACAATGATACCGATGGGATTTGAATTCGGCTTCCGCCGGAGGCTGCATGTCGTAAAGACGAGACCGGAGGACTGGGAAGAGACGGGCATTGACCTGACGTCGTTCATAAGGCAGGTGAACCTGATCAAGGCGGGCCGCGCGATATTCAGGGAAGAGGCGGCCGCCGAGATATTGAACGCCGAAAACCCCAACATACTCCTGCTCAGGAAAACCTCCTCCCGTTCGCCTGAAAAGGCGCTTGTGGTGCTGAACAAGGACATCCATAACCACCAGCATTTTCATGCCGGCGATATCTGTGATCTCATTGAGGCGGGGACGCCCTGCACGGATATATCCCCGGAATATCCCCTTAACCCCCTCCCCCGGCCCTTTTCATACGACCTCAGGC
>WFVK01000217.1 GCA_015491705.1 Nitrospirota bacterium
GCCATGGCAATGACCCGTTTCCACCAGAGGGATAATCCTGGGCTGGAGACTCGGGTTATGACAACACCACGTTTGATATGGCGGAGGGAATCGAACCCACGTCCATTCTCTGTTTGGGGATTACGGCTTGCGCAGCAAACGGAACGCGAGCCGCAAGGCGAGTCCCGAAGGGATGCCACTGCGAAGCAGGGCACAAAATGTGGAGAAAAGCATTTCCCGCGTAGGGACGCGGAGAACGGCAACCGGAAGCTCGCAAGGCATTGTAAATAAAGGGCTTTTGATGTGTCGACGCTGGGGAGACTGGATTTCCGGAAGGCGGCGAGCCCTCCACCATTGAACTTTAAACGAACCGGTTCGGGTGCCGCAAGCGGCATGCCGTAAGGTTCTTTTTTCTTTTGACGACCCGTCAATCCGCCTGCCCGCCATCGACATCCTCATCATCATGGAGCCGAGGGCATCGTGGAAGCCGTCGTTAAGATTTTTCCCTTGCATCTGATATAACACGAGTTATATACTATGTTGTTTGTGATTTAAGATGCGCGCCGACCGCTGAAAGAGGAAGGGATAATGACTGTCGACAACCAAGATTTGCCCGCACTGGTGAAGGAAGTTCGCAGGCAGCTCACTTTAAGCCAGGAGGATTTGGCTCGGCAGTTGGGTGTCAGTTACGCGACCGTGAACCGCTGGGAAAACGGGCAATCCAGGCCCTCGAAGCTGGCCAAGGCGCAGTTTGATTCCTTCTGCGCCAAAATGGTCAGGCAGGGCAAGCTGAAACTGTCCGGCCTGCCTGTGCGGGCGAGCCGCACGCAGACAGGAGGCAAGAAATGAGCAAGACCAACAACGGTGCCAACCTCGGGTTCGAGGAAAAGCTCCGGGCCAACGCAAAACACCCCTCCATCGGCATCGCCTGCACCTGCCACGCCTGGGGCGCGGCGAGAAAGGAACGGGAAAATACAAGGACATCCCCTGGCCGGCACCTCGGGGCAGAGGCCGTCGAGGACGACGGAGAGCCCCCTTCGAGGAGAAGATGGCGAGGCTGACGGCCCGGCTACATGAGCAGTTCAAGGAGTCAGAGAGGCTGGAGAAGACCATAAAGAAGAACCTGAAGGCGTTTGGGCTGTGAGCTTTGATCCGTTAAAACCTTACCACAAACGCGATGCATGGATGGTGGCGCAAAGATTCAAAGTTCTCCGTTTTGCGAACAAACAGGTTCTGGAAGACCCGCAGTCGGTCCTGGAGCAAATAGCCACGCATTGTATTGAAAGCCCAGACCCTCGGGGAGAAGGGTTGGGGTTGAGGGATGCGTCGAAGCATTCAGTTCCTCTCCCTTTGGGAGAGGGAGGAGCGAAGCGGAGGGTGAGGGTATCGTGGGTGAAGAAATCGTCCACGATATAGTCTGGCTAATCGATATAGACGATCTGGCTAACAACGACTGGCTCGCCGTAAACCAGTCCTAAAACAAGCGAGGTTTTATAATGAGCTGGTTAGCACGTCATCATAGTCATTTTCAGTCGTAATTTTTTGTGCCGATCATCTATTATCAGACCGGTTGGCGGGGTAAAACTCCGATTAAAATCTGTAAAGACAGAAAAAAACAAATGACCGACACTCTTTACTTTTCACTCTTCATCAAAGTCCCGCTTTGATGAAGACACCAGGCCCCGCCCTGCACCTGCTCCGGAACCTGTGATGGCAAGATGAGGCGCTGGAGCTTCGGGGCGGTAAGCTGTCCAATGTGCTCTTGGAGGGTATTCTCGTCCCCTCGTTGCGGGAACACAACCGGGCCAGGCTCAAGGACAGGGGATCTGCCGTTTACCGAGGGTAATATCCTGAGCGCCGTTTTATTCTGTTTGATGCCGGTGTCAAGAAGATAGCGCGAGGCAGTATTTTTGTGCGGAAAAATCATGAACGGGGTTAATTTAACCTCTGTAATTAATGTATAATGTCTTCAGTAAAACTGAAGGCTGCATGAACGGGCGGTGTTTCCTGCCGCTGCAGGCAATTTCGATATAATAAGAGGTAAATAACCGGTATGGCTTATCCGAGAATTCTGGCAATGATAATGGCGGGAGGCCGGGGGGAACGGCTTTTCCCCCTGACATTCGAGCGCTCCAAACCGGCGGTTCCCTTCGGGGGACGCTACCGGATTGTGGACTTCGTGCTGAGCAATCTCATCAATTCGCAGATATTTTCAATTTATCTCCTTGTGCAGTACAAATCACAGTCATTGATTGAGCACATAAGGGAGAACTGGGGGCTTTCCGCTGTCATGAGCAATCATTTCGTCACCGTGGTCCCCCCCCAGATGAGATACGGCCCCGACTGGTTTCAGGGGACGGCCAATGCCGTGTTTCAGAATATGAACCTTATCCGCCAGCACAGGCCCGAGCTTGTCATTGTCTTCGGCGCCGATCATATCTACCGGATGGATATCCGGCAGATGATTGATTTTCATCTCCGGAGCAATGCTGATGTTACGGTTGCGGCAATGCCCGTGCCGATCGGCAATGCAAGCGCCTTCGGCATTATCGACGCGGAAGACGGCGGCAGGATAAGGGACTTCATAGAAAAGCCGGAAAACCCTCCGCCCATGCCCGGTGACCCGGAAAGGGCTTACTGCTCGATGGGGAACTACATATTTAATACGGACGCCCTGATCAGGGGACTGATACAGTCTGAGAGAAGAAAGGAATATGACTTCGGCAAGCACGTGATTCCCAACCTCCTGAAAGAGGGGGAGAGACTGTTTGCATACGATTTTTCAACCAACAGGATAGCGGGAGTCGGATCCTTTGAAGAGCCCGGCTACTGGAGGGATGTGGGGACGATAAAGAGCTTCTGGGATGCCCACCAGGACATGCTCGGAGACAGGCCGCTGTTTGAAATCGACAATGAACTGTGGCCCATCCGGCCGTCGAGAAACGAGCTGCCCGCAACAAAGATTATGGGCGGCGAAATCACCAACAGCATCATTGCCGAGGGGGCGTTCATCAATAAATCGAAGATAGTAAATTCCGTCATACGCAAGGGCGTGGTCATTGAAGACGGCGTGGAGGTCAGGGACTCGATCATCATGGATCACGTGGTCCTCAGAAAGGGGTGCAGTCTGAACAAGGTGATAGTCGATGCCTATAATGTAATCGAGGAGGATGTGCATATAGGTTATGACAGCAGCAAGCCCTACTGGCGCGCCCACCTGGACCCTTCCGGGATATCGGTGATTGCAAGCGAGAAACAGACCTCGAGACTGTAAGGATAATAAAAGCGGATTCATGAAAAAGAACACCGGAAAAAGATCGTGCCTTGGCAGGCACCTGCCGCTGAGGCCCCGGCCCATCCGCAGGGGCATGACCGTTGACGAGGTCATTGAAAGCTCAATGTTCTCATTCAACGCGGGCTCGTTGAGGACGGCGTGCGAATTGTTTGCAAATCATATAGCCCGTGAAAACGTCCGCATAGGGGTCTCCCTTGCAGGCGCACTGGTGCCCGCGGGCATAGGCCGGAGCTGCCTGATACCCCTGCTGAAGGCGGGGCTAGTCGACTGGATTGTCTCCACGGGTGCAAACCTGTATCATGACCTTCACCTGGTGCTGGGATATGAATTCCACAAGGGATACGAAAAAGCCGATGATGAAAAACTGAGGAAACACGGCATAATCCGTATTCATGATATTTTCCTTGATTACAGGGCATTGCTGGATACGGACAGTTTCGTGCGCGACACGCTCCGGAGGGGGGCGCCCGCCTTTTCCGGTACATGCTCAAGCGCGGATATACATGCACTACTGGGAAAGGAGATATGCCGGGTAAAGCCCGCACTGAAGGAGGAAAGCCTCCTGGCCGTTGCGTACGAGGCAGGCATCCCTGTTCACACATCATCTCCTGCGGATTCAAGCATAGGAATGAATATCGCCGCACTGAGTTTTCAGGGGATAGACATCGCGCTGGACACCCACCGCGACCTGAACGAAGTGACAAGCTATGTCTATGACATCAAGAAGAACGGCGGCAGGAGCGCTGTCCTGATACTCGGCGGAGGCAGTCCCAAGAACTTTATTCTTCAGACCGAGCCGCACATACAGGAGGTCCTCGGTCTGCACGAGGAAGGGCACGACTTCTTTATTCAGTTCACCGACGCCCGGCCGGACACCGGCGGTTTAAGCGGCGCAACCCCCTCGGAGGCCGTGTCATGGGGCAAGATCGACCCTGCATCGCTTTCCAGGACGATAGTATCCTACGGGGACTGTACGCTGATGCTGCCCTTGTTCGTCAGTTACGTATTAAACAAATCCATGCCCCGCCAGCCTTCAGGATTGTACGGGAAAAGGGAGAGGCTTCTCAGGCAGTTAAGGGATGATTACAGGGCCTCGGGCCGTTACGGGGAAGGCACCTGATTGAAACCGGCGGGATTACCCCCAAGGGCCTTTTCACCCAGGCATGATTTTCCTCCACAAGATTTACTGACCTCCCGATGTCTGAAAACTTGAAAAAAATATAATTAATAAGTATATTAATAAAACTTATCGATTGCTGTATGGACGGTTCAACAGGCGGTTTCTTTAAACCAGATTACCGGAGGATTTATGAGAAAGAAGACAGTGTTCAGACTCCTTCTGCCCGCGATTGCCGCACTCGCAATCGCCGCTCTTTCCGCAACCACGGCGCCGGCACAACAGACCACACCGGGCAAAACATCTCAGGAAGCCGGCCCCCCTTCCAAGGATTCATGTATTACGTCAGAATGTCACACCACGCTGGATAAGGACAGGTTCGTACACGGGCCCGTGGCTGCCGGAGAATGTACCGTATGCCATGGAAAGTCTCCCGGTCACGGGGACAAGCCGGCAAAATACAGGTTTGCAAAAATAAAAGACGCCGCGGGGACCTGTTATAAATGCCATGAAAAATTCAAACCGAAAAAATTCACTCACACGCCTGTAGCCGACGGTGAGTGCACGGCATGCCACAGCCCTCACGGTTCACCGAACAAGTTTCAACTGAGGGGGAAGGGAGGAGCCCTCTGTTTTGAATGCCACGATGAAGAGCTTGTTGAGGGCAAGTTCGTGCACGGCCCGGCTGCGGTGGGAGGATGCATAGCATGCCATGAGCCTCACACTGCTGATTACGCGAAAAATCTCCGGGCCGAGGGGCCTGCCCTGTGTTTTATGTGCCATACCGACAAGGCGGACGCCCTGCACAAGGCTGCGTTTGTTCACAAACCCGTCTCCGAAAACTGCCTCAAATGCCATAACCCGCACTCCGCTGCAAAGCAGTTCATGCTGGAATCCGGGGTGCCGGCGCTCTGCCTGAACTGCCATAAGGACAAGAAAGAGCAGATAAGCACCGTATCCGTTAAACACGGCGCTGTTGAGACCGGGAGGTCGTGCCTTAACTGTCATGATGCGCACATGTCCGATATTCCCAAAAACCTCCTCATGGAGCCCATGGACCTGTGCCTTAACTGCCATGACAGACAATACAGGCTTTCAGACGGAAGGAAGCTCATGAACATGAAAAAATGGCTGGCGGATAATAAGAACCGGCACGGCCCGGTAAAACAGAAGGACTGCTCGGCCTGCCACAATCCCCATGGTTCGAATAATTTCAGGATACTGAGGAAACCGTATCCCCCAACCTTTTACATGGCCTTCAGCCCCGGCAATTATGACCTGTGCTTCGGTTGCCATGAGAAAACAATTGTGCTCGATCCGGAAACCACCAAACTGACGGACTTCAGAAACGGCGATATGAACCTGCATTTCAAGCATGTCAACAAGCCCATAAAGGGCAGGACCTGCAGGGCGTGCCACGAGACCCATGCCAGTAATTTTCCGAAACACATAAGGGAATCCGTGCCCTTCGGCTCGTGGGAACTGCCGGTCAATTACAGGAAGACGGACACGGGCGGCAGTTGCGCACCGGGCTGCCACAAACTCAAAAAATACGACCGCGTGCAAAAGGAGAGCAACGGATGAGTCTCTTTATTTTTTTTCTTGCGTTCATTTTGTTCTTCAGTCCGGCATCGGATGCCATCAGCATTCCGACGGGGGGGCCCGCGCCGGACTTTACCCTGAGCACGCTTGAAGGGGACAAAGTATCACTGAGCGCATTCAGGGGCCGCACCATAGTCCTCATATACTGGAGGACAGGGCAGGAACGCTCGCTACTTGCCCTGAAGGACGGAAACGAGATGCTGCGGAAATTCAGGGACAGGGGTGTGGAGGTCATGGGCGTGATCGCGGGCAGCGACGATGCCGCAGAGGCAGAAAAAATAATCAGGGCCAACGGGATAACCTATCCCGTGCTTGTTGATACGGACAGGGATGTGTACGGCAGTTACGGAATAAGGGTCTATCCGACAACCGTTATAATCGACTCAGGGGGCGTACTTGCCCGCGATATCCCGGGGCATTCGCTTACCTATAAAAAGGTACTTGAAGAATATATCAGGAACGCCATCGGCGAAACGGACGACAAGGAACTTGAAGAGGCCCTCTCTGTTCACAGGGAGAAAAAAGACAGGTCCGCGCTCGAGGCGTCAAGACTCTACAACCTGGCCGTGAAATTCACGGATGCAGGGATGCATGACCTGGCAATAGATACTGTCAGGAAATCAATCGAAGCAGGGCCTGAAGCGCTGAAATCACACATTCTCCTCGGGTTCCTTTACCTTGAGACAGAAGAGGCGGACAAGGCCCTGGAGGCATTCAAAAGGGCGCTGGAGCTGGATCCCCTTTCAAAGGACGCAAAGACAGGACTCGGAGGCGCCCTTCTTTTAAAAGGCGATACCGACAGGGCCATAGAGGTTCTTAACGCCGCCGCCGAAGCCAACCCGTATCCTCAGATGACGTATTATGAACTCGGCAGGGCGTATGAACTCAAGGGCGAGAAGGACAGGTCAATAGAAATGTACAAAAAGGCCGTCGAGAAAATAATCAAGAGACGGATTCTTCCGTCATCCATATCCAGATGTCAATAAGAAATTTCTGCCTTGCCGCTGTCTGTTCATTGATATTCGCCGCAAGCGCTGAAGGCGGCGAGGGGATAATCTCCCTTCAATATCCTCCCGGGGATGGGACGATCATGGAATACGGCCTCCTCGGGATATCCCTGAGCGTGCCGGAGGGTTCCGCCGATGAGATTATGCTGAAGGCGGGCAAAGGCAACGAAGCGGAGCGTATTCCCGTAGAGGGGGAATTTGTATGTTTCACCGTCTCGCTGGAGCCGGGGATAAACAACATAGAGATAACCGCCTTGAAAGAGAAAGGCGCGGTGGACAGGGTTGTTTTAACCGTGTTCCGCCGTTCCGAGCTTATAAGCAGATACCGCGTCCCGCCGCAAAACTTCAAAAAGGTATACTTTCATGCAGGTGAGCGCACGGAGTGCACAAGATGCCATGCCCTGAAGCCGGGCGTGTTTGACAGGAAGCCCATCAGTCCCGCCACCTTTTCCGCGGAGAAATTTGACAGCGGGACCGTGATAGCCGCCACATCCACATGCTACTCATGTCACAAGGCGCTGGCGGCTTACCCTTACGTTCACGGCCCCGCGTCGGTGTGGAGTTGCCTGAGCTGTCACGATCCTGAATCCGAGCCCGTATATTCCGTCAGGAAACCTGATTCAGCGGTGTGCTACGGATGTCACGTTGAGCAGAAAAACAGATGGCTTTCCATGAAGTATCATCACGGACCGGTTACCAGCGGCAGGTGCACGATATGCCACAGCCCGCATGCATCGGAAAATCCCTTCAACCTTTTCAAACCGACATGGCAACTGTGTGTGAACTGCCATCCTGAAAAGGGCACGGGCAAGCACGTGATTGCAGAATCCTCATCATCCGAAGGGCACCCCACGCGCAACAGGAAGGACCCTGTAAGGACGGGCAGGGACCTGACGTGTGCAAGCTGCCATAATCCTCATGCATCGGATTCGCCGCACCTCTGGGCGTTCAGGGTGCAGGACGCGATTCAGTTGTGCCGCAAGTGCCATTATGACAAATAAGGGCCGGCTTACTCTCCACCTGTGATTTTCTCATTTGCCTTTTTCAGATTTTTCTTAATCAGCGCAAGAAGGCGCCGCCCTGTTTCCGGCTCCCTGTCAAAC
>WFVK01000218.1 GCA_015491705.1 Nitrospirota bacterium
GCGGCCGAGATAAAGGTCGGCAGCGGGCAGGTTAAGCGTGATAAAGGCGCGGTCAAGGTTTTGGGTGACCATGAATGAACTCTTCAAATCCTCTCTCCGCGGATAAAGTCTCTCCCCCAGGTCAAAGGCACGGTATGAATAGGGCTCAGGCCTTGGCAGCGAAGCATACAGGAGGTCACCTTCCATCGGCTGAACGGCTGGGGTTATTTCATAGGCAAGCTCTGCCGAGAGCCGGTCACGGGGCTGATAAAGGAGGTCCAGCCTTAAAACATTAAAAGCCCCTCCGTCTAAAGCACTATCTGACTCCCCGGCACCACCTGTATCAGTCACAGTAAAAAAACCCTTCAGGTAGCCGCTTATCCTTATATCCTTTTCACCTCCGTATGCCGGGCCTGTCAATACGGAGAGGACAAGAAAGACAAGAAAACCAACAACCCGGTTCTTCAACTTCAATCACCCTCCCCGGCTTCCTGGCTGATCGCTCTCGATTTGTCCGTCCTTCAACATTATGAGCCTTCCTGACTTCTCCATGATCATGCGGTCATGGGTGGAAAAGATAAAGGTCATACCGCTCTTTTCATTCAAGCTGCTCATCATGTCAAGCAAGGCAGCGCCGGTTGCTGAATCAAGGTTGGCGGTCGGCTCGTCAGCAAGGATAATATCGGGCCTGGAAACCATAGCCCTTGCAACAGCCACACGCTGCTGCTGTCCTCCGGAGAGCTGTATGGGCAGCCGCTTGTCCATACCCTCAAGACCGACCTCTCTTAAAATAGCCTTTACACGCTGACTCCTCTCTTGCTCCGGAACCCCCTGCAGAAGCATAACGTACTCGATATTTTCCTTTACAGTCAGCACAGGGATAAGGTTGTAGGACTGAAAAATAAAACCGATATGGTCACGTCTGAAGTCGGAAAGCTCGTTTCCGCTCATCTCGTTTATTGGTTTACCCGCGAGAATCACACGGCCTGATGAAGGGGTATCGAGCCCGCCGATAATATTTAGAAGGGTTGTCTTGCCGGAACCCGACGGACCCGCAATTGCTGTAAACTCCCCCCTCTTTATGCTCAGGCTTAAGGATTTCAGCGCCCTTACCTCAACCTCGCCGCTCCGGTAATTCCTGGAGACGCTTTCCACCCTGATTACCTCTTTTTCGTTATCTCTCATACACCTCTCCTCAGAAACTCCTTTTCATTGCCCTTGCCGGTGTTAGCCTGGCAGCGTACCAGGCCGGATAAAGGGCGGCAACAAGCGTAAAGAAGAGCACATATAGTGGATTCAGTAAATACTGCCGGACATTCATTACAGGATAAATAAGCTCGTTTATAGTTGTACCGGCAAACTCTATGCCCCTGTAATCTATCCCGTAAACAGAGAAGAGCCAGCTGAAGAAAAAGCCGATGGCACTGCCGATAATAATGCTGATTATTGCAAGACAGCCCCCTTCCAGAAGGATCATAAGTGCCATTCTGAGGGGTCTTGTGCCTATGGCACGCAGCACCCCGAACTCAAACATCCGCTCATAAAGGGACATAAAGAGCGTGTTCATTATGGTAAGTCCGACTATGCCGAAGATTATAGCGGCGGTTATTGCCTTTGAAAGGGTGGACATCTCCAGGACGGCCTCCATCTGGGGCATGATGTCTTTCCAGCCAATGGCCTCGTTGCCGTACCGGGAATATCTCTTCCAGAAACCAAGAGAGCGGTTTCCGGCGTCTTCGAGATTATGAAAACGCAATGCTATCTCATGTACGCCCTGCCCCAGACCGAGTATTTCCTGTGATTTCTTCAGCCCGATAAAGGCCACTGCACTGTCCAGCTCCTGAATACCGAAGCGAAATATGCCGCTCACCCTCAGCATCTCCTGCGATAAATCACCCGTCCCTGCCTGGGCCACTGTAACAACCACACGGTCGCCGACTCCTACTTCAAGTACCTCGGCAGTTTTTGAGCCGATGAGTATCTGCTGCGTATTACTGCCCCCAAGGTATCTCCCCTCTTTTATGGCCTCATCTATTTTGGATATATCACGCTCCTGTGCCGGATCAATGCCGTAGAGCATAATGGATGTGACATTCGCCGCTGACGCAAGCATTGCAAACGATTCTGTACGCAGGGAGAAAGCCTGAATCCTCTCTTCCTGCTTCAGGCCATCAACAACCCACTGAAGGTTATTAATGGTCTTTTCAACCTCGAGTGTATCTCTGAACCCCTGGGCATGGATCTGTCCCTGACCGGCAAACGTATCAGTGGAGGTCCTGATCATGCTTTCATTTATGCCCGTCATAAAGGCATCACCGAAGATCATCACCGCCAGTCCAATGCCGATGGCAATACCTGAAAGGATTGTCCTTCTTGTGTTACGGAAAATATTCCGCCATGCAAGCTTTAAAAGGATCACGGCTTTCTCCACATATCAAATAGACCTCATAGCCTTGACAGGCTCTACCCTTGCAGCACGTATTGCCGGAAAAACACTCACAACAAGGGCCGTTAACATTGTCACGGCAGCAGGCAGGAGAATGGACTTGAGTGAAACCATGCCCACCATTTTTTCAAATACAATACCCCCGTATTCAATCGGAACGGGATAACTTATGCCGTATATGGAGAGGAGATAATTGCCAAGC
>WFVK01000219.1 GCA_015491705.1 Nitrospirota bacterium
ATATAAGCTGTGCGGTCAGAAAACCTTTTACGTGCCTGGGGGGCGGGGTGGTGTTTACGGATGATGAGGAGAGATTTAAGGCGCTCAGGGATTATACCCTTAAAAACAGAAGAGCCCTCACGTTGACTGAAAAATATAAGAAGTTCGTTGAGACTTTCCTTTTTTTTCTCGCGTTCAGAAAGGGCATATATTCCCTTACGTCTTTTCTGCAGAGAAAGACCCCCCTGCTGGATTCCTTTTTCAGTGAAAAGTATAATGATATTCACAGTCAGAATCCCGAATATTTTGTAGACATGTGTGATTTCCAGAAACGTGTAGGGCTGAACCAACTGAAAAAAATCGACATGATGTTGCAGCGCCGGCGCGAGATAGGCGACACTTATTACAGTCTCTTAAGCCCCCATTATGCATGGGTGAAGGATTACTGGAAAAAGGGTGTCCCGTACTCAAACATTCCCTTCCTGCATCCAAGGAGGGACGATCTGGAGAAGCATCTGCTAAATAATCAAATAGATACTGAAAGATATTTTGACTATATAATCCCCGAACTGGAACAATACAGGGAACTTTGCAGGCATTACAATATCGAGGGTCATTTTCCGAATGCGGAAAATGTCTCAAAACAGATTATACTTCTTCCTGTAAACATGGGGCTTGATGAAAAGACCATTTCAAAAATCGTTAAAAAAATCAGGGAGTTTGACGGTATCTGAATAAACCTTAACCTTATAAATGTCGCATAAACGGGCAGCGGAGTATGCCGCTCCCGGCAACCTTTTAATGCCGCTGTAAGGCAAACATATGGATCACCCGTTTACATCACCTTATAAAAGACGATCTTTTCTTGAAGATTTCAGGATACGGACTCTTGTTCTGTGCCTTCTGTTTTTGACTGCATTCGGCGTGAGGCTTTATCATATCACGGAGCCAACCTTTGAATTCAATCCCACACGTGAATATGCTTCAGCCTTCTTTGCAAGGTCTTTTTATTATAAAAATCTGGATACAGTCCCTCAGTGGAAGAGGGATGTCGTGAATTTTCACCTGAAGCAGAAGGATGTGATAGTTGAGTTCTGGATAATGGAAAGGCTGGTGTCTTTCGCCTCCCGCATAATGGGCGGAGAATACCTGTGGTTCTCAAAGCTGTTTTCTTCCCTGTTCTGGATGGGCGGCGGCGTCTTCCTGTATCTGATCGCAAGGAGGATTCTCCCGCCGGGCGAGGCGCTGTTCTCGACGGCTTTTTATCTTTTCCTTCCTTACAGCATATCGGCAAGCAGGAGTTTTATGCCCGACCCCCTGATGCTCATGATGCTGCTGGGCAGTGTTTACGGGATACTGAGATATCATGAGAGGCCGTCGATCCAGAGGTTGCTGATTATATCCGTTGTCTCCGGCCTGGCGATACTGGTCAAACCCATGGGGGTATTTCTCATATTTGCCGTTTTTGCCGGAAGCGCGGTGCACCGCGAGGGGACATGGAAGGCTTTGATCAACAGAAACCTTGTTGTTTTCGGGCTGATAAGCATCCTGCCCTTTACGGTATATACACTCGCATCCGGGTTCTCCAGGCATATCGGGGAGGCGTTTGAAACAAGTTTCAATCCCGCCATTTTTTTATATCCCGAGTTCTGGGCGGACTGGTTTGTTATGATTGGCCGTGTAGTGGGCTACATTGCCTTTGCAGGAGCGCTTGCAGGGATATTCATGTTTCAGCGGGGATTCCCAAGGACACTTATAGCCGCCTTATGGGCCGGCTATCTGGCCTTCTGCCTGGCATTCAACACGCGTATCAATATACATGACTACTATCACATGCAGTTGATACCCGTTGTTGCACTTTCCCTGGGGCCGGTATCAGGACTGGTGTTCAAACACATGAAGCGGCATATAAAAGCTTATGTTGCGGCCGGAGCAATTATTTCCGTGATCGCCGTCGTGTTGATACCGGTCGTCGGCCCGGGCGCTGCCAACTGGCGGGATACCGTCATGGAGCATAAAGATGAAATGAAATTGCTCGGGGCAATAGTCGGCGTCAATCCTCAATTTATTGATTTCCTAAGCCCGGATTCTGAAAAAAAGATGAGAATCGCAAAGGAAATCTCCGGTATTGTCGGCCATGCAGAAATTATTATTCTGGATTCCAACTTCGGGATACCCATTTCATTTCTTGGAGACCTGAAGGCCTATAGCTGGCAGACGGACGAGGTTTTCAAGCTCTATAAACTACAGGGACGGCAGGTGTCACCTGTCGGGTTCTTCAATAAGCTCTATAAACGCTGGAACTACCCTGAATATTTTGTTATATCCGAGTTCGCCGAGTTTGAGAAACACGCCGAGTTAAGGGAATTCCTCAACAGGACGTTTCCTGTACTGGTCAGGACCGATGACTACATGATTTATGATTTGAGAAAGAGGAAGGCGTCGGCCGGGCAGGCTTCGCCTTAATCTTGCAGGCGGGCACGGCAGCCTGAAGCTCAGGTCCAGTGAAGACGGGACAGGGCTGCCGTGCCGAGGATGGTCTTCCTTGCCGCTGACCATATCTCAAGTATCGCCTTTTCAACAAAGCGCACGCCCTCGCCGAGGAGCCTTATGACCACGCCCCTTGAGGGGAGTGTGGAGACGCCCCCGTACACGCCTTCCATGCCCGACGCCATTGCATGCAGTGCGCTGACCAGGCCTCTTTCAGCGGAGGGATTATCAAACACAAGGTATATAACGGCCATTGCAGTGGATGATTCAAGAAACCCCGGTCCCCCGTACCCAACAGCCCCCGGTCTCAGGACAACCCTTTCCGTCAGCACAGGCTCCCCGCAATACTCGACGCCGGTGAGACTTGAGTATTCCCTGAACAGCATATATTCACCCCTGGCGACCCTGCCGGGGGTGAAGAAATCAAGTATAAAGGCGGCGGCGCCCTCCTGCAGGAATATCCCCGTCTTCTGGCGGTACATTGAGCCTGCAAAAGGGATTACATAACCCGGCATGTACTCGATGACAGCGCCTTTTCCCGCGGCTATGCGCACCTCCTGCAGGGAGAAGTCCCCCGTGCTCCTGTAGACCCTGTTGGCCGAAGGTGTGGTTACAAGGGCATGGGCATAATCATCAAGGGTTATATCCATGTATATCCTGTCACCGCCGGCAAGCCCGCCCGCCGGGTTGACGATATAGGTACAGGCGCATCCGGCGCCGTCATGGTAGAATGGCTGAAACGCCTGCACCGGCATGGTGGAGAAGGAGTCGCGGAGTATGGTTTTATCCCCCTGTCTCCTGAACGCCAGTCTCAGCCTGCCGTCCCTTCCCGTTCTGTGTAATCTTTCATGCCCGGACAAAGAGCACATCTTTCCTGATCCAGTTGACAACCGCATCGATCCCCTCTCCCTTCATCAGGCTCGTGAATATAAACGGCCTTTCAC
>WFVK01000220.1 GCA_015491705.1 Nitrospirota bacterium
ATTAAGCTCGGCTTTTATTTTTTTTAGAAGCGCAGGGCACCTGTCCGTCCCGATATGCCTTATTCTTGATGGTATAAGGGTGAGGCCGGCCTTTTCCGCCCTTTCTTTCAATGCATCGACTCCCCCGCTGTCGCCGCCGTAAACACGCGAAGGCGCGCCGTATTTAACATACAGGCTATCGGTGTATTCAATAAGCTCCTGAAGGCTTGGATCGTCAATATATTGGGAGAGATTTCCGCCGATTTCCCTTGATAAATTGAGCTTGCCGTCACTGAACGCGCCTGCTCCGCCCCATCCGCATAACAGACCGCACTCCGGGCATGTCCTGCAAAATGACTTCCTTTCAGCAGACGGACATGTCCTCTCTTCAATATCCAGGCCTTTCTCAATGATCAGTATCCTGGGCCCTTTACCCGAAGAGACGAGTTCAAGTGCAGCGAAGATGCCGGCGGGTCCTGCACCGATTATAATTACATCATAGTGTTTCATATTTTCATGAAAGATCCGGGGGTATTAAATTATGCATTGAATACTCTGTATTACATCCTGACGACCTCTTGCAGACTGGATATGTCTTATTTTAACAAAGTAGGTTATAATTTGTATTCACCAATTGCAAGGCAACTTTTCGGTCTGGTCATGAATTCGAAAATTTCCATAATAATGCCCGTGCTTAACGAGGCCGGAAACCTCCGCAACACCCTGAGCCGTCTTGATTTATCACGCAATGAAGAGCTGATAATAGTGGATGGCGGCAGCAGTGATGAGACCATGGCGATTGCGCGTGAGTTTACCGGCAAGGTTTACAGGACAAAGACCGGCCGTGCAAGTGTAATGAACTACGGCGCGCGCAAGGCTGCAGGGGATATACTGCTTTTTTTTCATTCCGACTGTATACTGCCCGAGCGCGGGTTTGACATAATCAGGGAGACCCTCAGCGACGGCAGTGTTGCCGCAGGGGCATTTTTTCTTGGTATCGATCATCCCGGGCTCTGTTTCAGACTGATAGAATTCGGGGCTAATCTCAGATCGCGTGTCACCTCGCTTATCTACGGAGATCAGGGAATGTTTCTGAGAAAGGAAGTCTTCGAGAAGGCGGGGGGATTTGCGGACATCCCGCTGATGGAAGATGTCGAGATTTCCGGCAGACTGAAAAAACTGGGTAAGATCATCTTTGTCATGCCCCCGGTCAAGGCATCTCCGAGGCGGTGGCTTAAGGAAGGCGCTCTTTATACGACACTCAGGGACTGGGCACTTGCGTTTTCATACAAACTCCTGAAGGTGTCTCCTGAAACACTGATCAAGTATTACAGGGAAGTAAGATAGAAGCGCGTTATGAAAAACAGTAATGCCCTCATAATCATTGCAAAATACCCTGAAAAAGAGAGGGTCAAGACACGCCTTAAGGGTCTGATATCCGATGATAAGAGGGTGCAGCTTTATGTAACCCTGCTGGACCGGACTATGCAGAAGCTGGGCAAAATTCCCGGAGTTGACACATTCATAGCCTTTGCGCCTGAAAGCGCCGCAGAATACTTTTCACGGTTCAATGTGAGACTGATTCCCCTGCACGACGGCGACCTCGGGGAGGGCATGTTTCATGCATTCAGAGAGGTGTTCAATGCAGGCTATAAAAAGGCGGCGCTTGTCGGCGCGGACATACCGGACATTTCCTCTCCGGTAATTCTGGATGCCTTTGATGCATTGTCCGGCAGCGACCTCGTTTACGGGCCTGCAAAGGACGGCGGCTACTACCTCGTGGGCATGAGAAAATTAATCAGGGAGGTTTTCGAGGATGTTCCCTGGTCGTCCGAAAAGACCCTTGAGAGGAGCCTTTATCAGGCAGAACGCCATGGATACAGTGTTTCCCTCACGGAAACACTGAATGATATCGACACCATTGATGACGTGATAAGGGCAGGGTTTCTGGAAAGACATGAAGACTCTTCCTGAATCGGGGACAGTATAGACCTTAATGTTGCATAAACCTTAACGTTGCATAAACCGGCCGGAGAGTCCGCCGTAAAACCTTTATAAAGCGATGGGATATTGGAAATACGTCTCTGTTGCAGGAAGTAACGGGGAGTGAAATTGCAAAAGAGGTTGATATGAGTGCTGAATATTTCCTCAGGGAATCGCAGATAAAGCTTTTCCGCCGGGCTCTCCGGCATGCGGGTGATGGTGTTATGCAACTGTAAGGTTTAATACCGCCGTCAGGGAGAGCAGGGAAGGTTCATTTGCTTTTCTTTGAATTTTGCGGTATCTTTTTCCAGTGAAAGGGGGTTTTTGAATGCACGTCTTTGCGTGTTTGAACCTGCCCCACTTTTTTCAATGTTGGATAAACGGGCGGAAGGGCCGAGGCAGCACCTTCTATAATCTGTGAATTACATATATATTGAAAACAAGTCAGACCTCCGGGCATACCTGGAAGAGCTTGCGGATAAAGGGCACAGTATTATTGCCCTTGATATAGAGGCCGAATCCAACCTGCACGCCTATGGAGAGAAACTGTGCCTGGCGCAGATATTCGACGGCGTGAGCAGGGTGATCATTGATCCGCTCGGTATAGACCGCAATACGCTCAGGCTCCTCTTTGAAAGCACCGGTATCCTGAAGGTAATGTACGATGCAGGCAGCGACCTGTCACTGCTCAAAAACACCGCCGGTATCGAGATAAAATCCATACTGGATCTGAGGCCGGCCGTTGAACTCCTTGATTATGAAAAAAAGGACCTCCATTCGGTTGTCGCCTTTGAACTCGGGATATTTCTGAAAAAGAAAAGGAAGTACCAGAGATACAACTGGGCAACCAGACCGCTGTCCGAACAGGCTGTTGAGTACGCCCTGAATGATGTGATATATCTGCTTACATTAAAGGATGTCATACTTGCAAAACTGTATGCAAGGAAGCTGTTTGAGCCGTTTTTCCTGAAAAACCTGCAGATACAGAATAAAGATTACACCAGGGGCCCGGAAGACAAATACAGGAAGATAAACGGATACAGCAGGCTGAAGGATGACAAAAAGGCCGTTTTCCGGAAGGTTTTTGATATCAGGGAGAAGTATGCGAAGCTGAATAACATGCCGCCGCATAATGTCATTCACAAGGATGACCTGATCAATATAGTAAATAATCCGAAATTCATCGACAAGATAAGGTTCACAAAAAGGGTCAGCGCGGATCTGGCACAGGATATACTGCATGAGCTGAAGACCGCCCTGAGGGAGCTTAAATGAGGGAGGGGGGATTTTAACAAGCGGCACGAGAGAGAATGTTATAATTTTAGCATCTTTTTTACAATAAACCTTAATGTTGCATAAACCGGCTGGAGAGCCCGCCGTAAAACCCTGTTTGAGGTTCAGGGGTTCAGGGTTCAAGGGTTATAAGGCGAAGGGGTACTGAAAATAAGTCTTTATTGCAGGAGGAGAAATTGATCGGATAACTCCCCCGGCCCCTCTTAACCTAAGAGGGGAGATATATTTCCCCCTTGGTTTAAGGGGGATTAAGGGGGTTACCTCCTCCCCTTAAGTTAAGGGGAGGCCGGGAGGGGTTACTTTGAATATGCGCGCTGAATATTTCCTCAGGGAATCGCAGATAAAGCTTTTCCGCCGGGCTCTCCGGCATGCGGGCGATGGTGTTATGCAACTGTAACCTAAATATTCAGAAAGAGAATCTCACAGGGAAAGGAATTATATATGGATACGTTACTCACTAAACACTGGCATCATTTACCGGAAGATGAAGTGCTGGATTTACTTGAAAGTGACAGGGAAAATGGTCTGGATATATTCGAGGTCGAGCATCGACTGGAACGATTCGGGCCGAATGTAATCACTGCAAAAAAGGGGAAAGGCCCCCTGATGCGCTTTCTGCTCCAGTTCCATCAACCGCTGATCTACATCCTGATGGGGGCAGGCATCATTACGGCCTTTCTTCAGGAATGGGTCGATGCCGGGGTTATTTTCGGGGTTGTGCTGGTCAATGCGATCATAGGATTTATGCAGGAGTCGAAGGCTGTCAAGGCACTGGAGGCCCTGGCTCTGACCATGACAACCGAGGCGACTGTGCTGCGCGCGGGAGAGAAACGGCGTATTTCCGCAGAGGAACTGGTCCCGGGGGATATAGTCCTGCTTCAGTCCGGTGACAAGGTGCCTGCAGATATGCGGCTGATTCACGTACGGGACCTTCAGGTCGATGAATCCGCACTGACCGGAGAATCGGTTCCGGTTGGGAAAAGGCGGGAATCTCTCAGCCAGGATACGATCCTGGCTGACCGGCATAATATGGCGTACGCCTCGACTCTAACTACATACGGTCAGGGGAGAGGCATTGTCGTTGCCACCGGTGACAACACAGAAGTCGGGCGCATCTCTCAGCTTATCTCTGCAACAGAAGAGCTGGACACCCCGCTGACCCGGAAGATTGCTCACTTCAGCCATATCCTGCTATATGTGATCCTGGCCCTTGCAGCAGTCACCTTTATTGCAGGTCTTATGCGGGGACAATCTGTTTTCAATATGTTCATGGCGTCTGTTGCCCTGGCTGTGGGAGCTATTCCTGAAGGACTGCCAGCAGCAATCACTATTACCCTGGCCATAGGTGTTGCGCGGATGGCGCGGCGGAGGGCCATCATTCGAAAATTGCCGGCGGTGGAGACCCTCGGCAGCACTACAGTCATCTGTTCGGACAAGACAGGGACCCTGACCGAGAACCAGATGACTGTACAGGGAATCTTTGCAGGAGGCGAGCGGTTCGGGGTCTCCGGTGTCGGCTATGCGCCCACGGGCAGGATTCTCAGCCGGGAAAGTCAGGCTGTCGCTGAGTCCGCTGCACTGACGGAGTGTCTGAAAGCAGGTCTGCTGTGCAATGACAGTGTGCTGCTCAAGAAAGGGGACCGCTGGGAAATACAGGGAGACCCTACCGAGGGGGCGTTGATCGTCTCGGCGCTTAAAGGCGGCCTGACCATAGATACGGTTAAAAGAGAACTGCCCCGTATTGATGCGATCCCGTTTGAATCCGAGCGCCAGTATATGGCCACACTCCATGACAGGGGGGCCGGTAATCCCGGACTTGTCTATGTCAAAGGCTCTGTAGAGACCATCCTGGGGAAATGTACCTCGACCATTGATGCTGCAGGCCGGTCTGCTGCACTTGACGCTGATCAGATAAACAGGCATGTGGAGGAAATGGCGGCAAAGGGACTGCGGGTGCTCGCCTTTGCAAGGGGAGAGATCGGACAGGGGACAAAGAGTCTGAATCATACTGATCTGGATTCAGGTCTGACCTTCCTTGGTCTGCAGGGCATGATCGATCCGCCCAGGGAAGAGTCAATCGCTGCTGTCAGAAATTGCCACAGAGCCGGAATTCGCGTAAAGATGATCACAGGCGACCACGCCCTGACTGCATCCTCGATTGCGCAGCAGATCGGCATGAGCGCCACATCCGATGTTGTCACCGGTAAAGAGATGATGGAAATGTCCGACAGAGAACTGATTGATGCGGCTGACCGGACAGCGGTCTTTGCCAGGGTTACCCCCGAGCAAAAACTCCGCCTGGTTGAGGCACTTCAGGCCAATGGTAATGTTGTGGCCATGACAGGTGACGGGGTAAATGACGCGCCGGCCCTGAAAAGGGCGGACATCGGCGTTGCAATGGGCATTACCGGGACTGATGTGGCCAAGGAAGCCGCGGATATGGTCTTAACAGATGATAACTTTGCCTCCATTGAGGCTGCTGTAGAAGAAGGCCGGGGCGTTTTCGATAATCTCACCAAGTTCATCGTCTGGACCCTGCCTACAAACCTGGGTGAAGGACTGGTGATCCTGGTGGCAATATTTGCGGGCATTACACTGCCCATCCTGCCGGTGCAGATACTCTGGATCAATATGACAACCGCTGTCCTGCTGGGGCTTATGCTTGCCTTTGAACCAAAAGAACCCGGTATTATGATTCGCCAACCTCGTGATCCCAAGACACCCATACTCACACGGGAACTGATAGGCCGAATCTTCCTCGTGGGTATACTATTGCTCGCGGGAGCATTCGGTCTCTTTGAGTGGGAGCTGAAAAAAGGCGCCACTACCGAAGAGGCGCGCACTGTTGCCGTGAATGTATTTGTCATGGTTGAACTTTTCTATCTCTTTAACTGCCGCTCTCTGACAAGGTCCATGTTCAGTATAGGTTTTTTTGCAAACCCCTATGTGTTTGGAGGTGTTGCGATTATGCTGGTTTTGCAGGGGCTGTACACATATCTGCCGGCAATGAACTGGATGTTTAACAGCGCGCCCATCAGTATAGCGGCATGGGGACGGATTCTGGCCGTAGGGCTGATTGCGTATTTTGTAGTGGGCATTGATAAATGGCTTCGCCGGAGATTTGTGAAGGACGCGGCCCATGGTCCATAATTCTTTAGTAAATATGGAGGTTAGACAAATGATTAAACGAATTCTTGTCGGCTTGGGAGGCACACCTTATACGCCTGTTGCCATTCAGCGCGCAGTCGGCCTTGCCAGAAGGTTTGAGGCCGAAATCACAGGAGTTACCGTTGTTGATCTTAAACATCTGTCAAAGGTAGGTTCCGTGCCTGTGGGGGGCGAGTATGCTGCTGATAGATTACGCAGGCATAGAATGGCAGTTACAAAAGAACGAATTGAGGAAGCAATCAGCAAGTTTCAATCTGCCTGTGCAGAAAATGGGATCAAATATCAGGTCAAACAGGAAGAACGGGAAAACCCCTTTGACCTGATGATATCCCTTGCCCGTTACCACGACCTGATGATATTCGGTATGCGGAGCCTGTTCGAATATGGAATTTCGGTCGAGGAACCTAAAAATACATTGGCTCGTCTGGTATCAGCAGGCGTGAGACCGATAATCGCTGTTTCAGAAAAATTCCGGCCAATACAGAAAGCCCTGATTGCTTACAGCGGTTCGATGGAATCGGCCAAGACCATGAAGCGATTTATTCAACTGTCCCCCTGGCCGGATGTGAAGCTGAAAATCGTTAATTTTCAGCGCTCGGAAGATAAGGCACGGCAGCTTTTGTATGATGCATCCGAATATTGCCGCGCACACGGATTTGCCGTAGAGACAGAGTCAAATCCGGGGGACCCAAAAGACATTCTCCTGCCCATGGCAACCATGTGGCAGGCGGATATGATCGTGATGGGCAACAGCGCGCGCAGTTTGATACTGAGACGGCTCTTTGGCGAGACAGCTTTGCACATTATCAGAAATGCCGACAGGCCTTTGTTTTTGTGCCAGTAACGAAAAAGAGGAAGGGATATATGCTTGAATACCTGAAGAAGTTCGAAAGAATAATCATTACGGCGCTTATTGTCATGATGACCCTGATACAGTTCCGGGCAATCCCCATCCACGGTTGAATCTCATAAATGATCTTTCCAATGAAGAGTCGGCCGGCATGTGCCGTCCTGATCAGATATTTCAGGTATATCTGCCTTTCCGGTAAATTTCCCGGATTGTGTAAGTAAAACTCCCCGTGGCAAGCCACGGGGAGTTTTACTTGTATTGTTGTCTGTCCAGGGATATAATGGTCATATGCATGTTCTGCGAACAGAATGTGCTGGCAGGAGAGTGCAGCCCTGTAATAATCTTCATGTTGCATAAGCGGGCAGGCTCCGCTACCCCGCCGGCGATATTTATGCCACTGCAAGGTAAACCTTAACGTTGCATAAACCGGCTGGAGAGCCCGCCGTAAAACCTTTATAAAGCGATGGGATATTGGAAATACGTCTCTGTTGCAGGAAGTAACGGGGAGTGAAATTGCAAAAGAGGTTGATATGCGTGCTGAATATTTCCTCAGGGAATCGCAGATAAAG
>WFVK01000221.1 GCA_015491705.1 Nitrospirota bacterium
ATTGGAAATACGTCTCTGTTGCAGGAAATAACGGGGAGTGAAATTGCAAAAGAGGTTGATATGCGTGCTGAATATTTCCTCAAGGAATCGCAGATAAAGCTTTTCCGCCGGGCTCTCCGGCATGCGGGCGATGGTGTTATGCAACTGTAAGGTTAAGGCAAACTACTGCCCTTCGGTCACTTTCCCTATCAACCTGAATTTCCTGTATCTCTCCTCAACAAGCACGGCAGGCGGCTTTTGCATTAATTCATCGAGACTGCGCTTCAGCGCGCTTCCGACCGCCTCCGCGGCCTTCTGCTCATCCCTGTGCGCGCCGCCGAGCGGTTCCGGGATTATCTCGTCGACCACCCCGAGACCGTGAATATCCTGAGCTGTTAATTTCAGGGCATCGGATGCCTTCGCATACTCCGCCGGCCCCACGGAATTGCTGTTTTTCTTCCACAGGATGGCCGCGCATCCCTCCGGCGAGATTACTGAATAGACTGAATGCTCGAGCATGAGTATCCTGTCCCCGACGGAAAGCGCAAGCGCCCCGCCGCTGCCGCCTTCCCCTATGATGACCGGGACCACGGGGATCTTTAATCTGAACATCTCAAGGAGGTTCCTTGCAATTGCCTCTGACTGGCCCCTTTCTTCCGCGCCTATGCCGGGATAGGCGCCGGGGGTATCGATGAAGGTGATCACCGGATTTCCGAATCTCTCTGCAAGCTTCATTATCCTGAGGGCCTTCCTGTAGCCTTCGGGGTGGGGCTGGCCGAAGTTTCTTTCAATCCTCTCTTTCGTGCCCCGCCCCTTCTGGTGGCCGATAACGGCGACAGGGATGCCCCGGAACCTTGCAAAACCCGCCACGACGGCAGGGTCGTCCGCGAATCTCCTGTCACCATGCAGTTCAATAAAGTCTTCCATCAGCAGCCTTATGTAGTCGAGTGTGTAGGGCCTGTCCGGATGGCGCGCAATCATGGTCTTCTGCCAGGGCGTGATCTTTGAGAAAATATCGGCCCTCAGCTCCTGCGCCTTTTTCTCGAGCTTCTTTATTTCGGTTGTTATGTTCATGTCCCTGCCGTCGGCAAGGCGCCTGAGCTCTTCTATCTTGTTTTCAAGCTCTGCAACAGGTTTTTCAAAATCAAGATAATAATGCATATACGCTCCACCGAAATGAATAATGAACAGTGAATAATGAATAATCAGGAAAGTTTGATTTATTAAATTTCAAATTAATTCCCTTCTCTCGAATATCTCCAGAACCCGTGAACCCTGAACCTCATTTAACTCAATCTGGCCGACCCTTTTCCTGTAAGCTTCTCCGCCTCTGTGAGCAGTTCCTCAGAAGGCGCCACATGCCGGTTTGTCGACAGCACGGTCTCCCACTGTCCGGGGGAGATTATCTTCAGGTACACAGGGCAGTTCCCGGAGTATTTCGAGAATATCTCTTCAAGTTTCGGGAGGACCCCGGGTCCGGTACTATTATACATGGAAATGACCAGGGATTTATATTCCGGCTCCGGCGCGCGCCGGCGCGGCTTCCTGCCGGCACTGCCGGAGCGTTTCCTGGAGGTACGCTCGGGCGCGCCTGATTTTATCTCGTTCAACTGCGTGCTGTCGTCAATAGGGGCTATCCTGTGCGCGACTATTTTCAATCCCTTGTCAGTGCTGTCCGTATAGCCGGAGACCACTATCGGCGTATCCTGTGATATTATGTCCCTCGATTCGGAGAAGGTCTCGGGAAATGCAATGACTTCCACGGTGCCGTAAAGGTCCTCAACAGTGATATAGCCCATCAGGTCGCCTTTCTTGGTCTGAACCTTCCTGAACTCCCTGACGATTCCGCCGATGAGCACATCCTGCCTGTCGTGGATTTCCTGGAGGTCCGCGGTTGATGTCACTGAAAGCGCGGCCAGTTTATCCCTGTAGCCGTTTAGCGGATGCCCGGTGATATAGAATCCGAGGGCCTCTTTCTCCATTGCCAGCCTGTGCGGGTCCGGCCATTCCTCCACATCCGGCATCTGCCGGGGCGAGGGCTCGTGTATCTCGAACATGCTCGCCTGCCCGATGTTTTTCTCTTTCTGAAACCGGACGGCCGCATCCATGACAGCCGGCAGCGCAGCCCACAACTGGGCCCTCTTGCCCATACCGTCCATTGCGCCTGCCTTGATGAGGCTTTCTATGACCTTTTTGTTGACCCGCCGCGTGTCTATCCTCGAGCAGAAATCAAACAGGGAATCAAATTTTTTGCTGGTTCCCGCCTCTATTATGGCATCAATGGCCGAGCTTCCCACGCCCTTTACGGCCTCGAGGCCGAAGCGTATGGAATTGCCAGTGACCCTGAACTCCCTTGTGCTCTCATTAATATCGGGCGGGAGTATCTCTATGCCCATTTCCTTGCATTCATTGATAAAGGTCACCACCCTGGCGGTATTGTCCATGTCCGCACTCAGGGATGCGGCCATAAATTCCACGGGGTAGTGGGCCTTCAGGTATGCGGTCCTGTATGCTATGAGGGCATAGGCGGCGGAATGCGATTTATTGAAGCCGTACTGCGCGAACTGCAGTATCAGGTTGAAGAGGGTCTCGGCCTTTTTCCGGGATATCCTGTTGGCCATCACCCCCTCTATAAACGTATTCTTGAGTTTCTCCATCTCCTCGGGGTTCTTGCCCCCCATTGCCTTTCTCAGAATATCGGCCTGCCCGAGGCTGAAGCCCGCAAGCTTGTGAGCGACATCCATGACCTGCTCCTGGTAGAGGATAATCCCGTGTGTCTCCCTGAGTATTTCGTTTAACTCCGGCAGTCCGAGCTTGGCAAGCGAGCCGGTCGGCTTTGAGCCGCCGGGCGATGACCCGGCGTTTTTTCCCTGGATATATTCGTCAACCATGCCGCTGCCGAGGGGGCCCGGCCTGTACAGCGCAACAAGGGCGATCAGGTCCTCGAAC
>WFVK01000222.1 GCA_015491705.1 Nitrospirota bacterium
CGCCCCCTGCCGTTCCGGATGCCGGCAGGGCCGGGAGCCCGGTTCATTCTCCTTCCGGCAAGGAAGAAGGGGGCAGCGGCCTGCATATCCTCGTTGCCGAGGACAATGTCCTGAACCAAAAGGTAGCCGCGCGCATTTTGGAGAAAGAGGGACACACCGTACAGGTCGTAAGCAACGGACTGGAAGTGCTCGAGGCACTTGAAAAGGAAAATTTCGACCTCGTGCTCATGGATGTGCAGATGCCCCTGATGGACGGCATAGAGACCACACTCGTAATCAGAAACTCCAAGAACAGCCGTTTTGAGCCGGAGATACCTATTATTGCGCTGACCGCACACGCCTTCAAAGAGGACAGGGAGCGGTGCCTGAAGGCCGGAATGAACGCCTATATCTCCAAACCGTTTAAAAAACGGGATATTGCAGCATTAATAAGACAGACCGTTCACAGACATACAGCGGCTGAACCGGCGATTGCTGAAGTTCCCGATACAGCGGATAAAGGCGATGTCCTTAACATCCCGGAGGCCATGGAACGCCTGGACGGAGACGGGGAGCTTCTTAAGGAGATATGCGGTGTGTTCACTGATGATGCCCCGAAACAGATGGAGATTCTGAGGAAGGCCATTGACACCGGCGATATGGTTTTAACGGAGCGCCAGGCGCATTCCCTGAAGAGCGCAGCGGCCAACATAGGGGCCGATTTAATGAAGAGCAGGGCATTCGAGATAGAGCTGGCGGCAAGGGAGGGGGACATAAAAGATATTCACATGCTCTACGAACAGCTTGAACATGAATTAAAAAAGGTGCTCGAGGCATTAAGTGACGTACCCGGCCGGGATAAGGCGGTTAAATAATGAATAAAGAGAAACACAATACAAAAGTTCCATACGATGAAATGCTTTTTATCAATCTCCCGGGATTCAGGAGACGGTTTGCCCTGCATGTGATATTCATAGTCATAATCACAGCCCTGCTTGACCTTGCTCTGGATGATTACCTGCACCGTATCATCCCCCGCTACAACGACCTGCTTGAGGATGTCTTCTGGGTGGTTTCAGCGGCGATTGCCTTTTTCATCTGCACTGTAAGATGCTTCTCAAAACCATTGTCACGAATAGCCGACAGGGAGCAGGAGATGGTATGCGAATTCATCGAGCAGACCGAACATGAAAAAAAACGCAACGGCAGGCTCTCACACTATTTCAGTTCAAGATTGAAGCTGGATGCACTTACCACCGCGCATCTCGAAAATATCATGGCCGAAACCGACTCCGCCGCGCACAGGATAATTGCACAGGCCCGGGATATAGATGCGTCCATGACGGAACTGCTTGATACACTTGCATCCCTTCAAAGCAGGAGTGAAGAACTGGCAAAGACATCCCATGCCGCTATTACGGAAAACAGAAAGACCATTATTCACCTGCGCGATTATGTTGACAGGCGCCTGAACGAATTGGAAGACGAGCATAAAAACGTCATATCCCTGGCTGAAAACGCCAGGTCCATGTTAAAGCTCGTGGATATGTTAAGGGGCATCAGCGACCAGACCAACCTGCTTGCACTGAATGCCTCAATAGAAGCCGCCAGGGCAGGAGAGGAGGGAAGGAGCTTTGCAGTAGTGGCCGGCAAGGTACGGGAACTCTCCATCCAGTCGGAACAGGCGGCATCACACATCGGCAAGGCCATCGAGGACATGTCCGGGCACATAGAGACACAGTTTGCGGACAAACTGAACAAACAGACCTATGCAAAAGAAACAGAAATACTCACAGGCCTCGAATCACAACTCAGAGGCCTCGGAGACAATTACGAACAGTTGGACGGCTTCAACCGGCAGATTCTCGAAGAGGTGGAGACAAACAGCAGGGATGTAGCCCGTAAGGTCATGGAGTTGCTGGCAAACATACAGTTTCAGGACATAACGAGACAGCAGATTGAGCTGGTGATCCGCTGCCTTTCAGACATAGACAGGCACATTGAATATCTCAGGAAATGTGTCAATAAACCTGCGGCATGCGCCAAAGGCTGTTTTGTCCCGGACTTCGACATAAAAGACATATACAAATATTACACAATGGAAAAACAGCGTGACATACATCATGAGGTGGCCGGAGAACATGAAAACGGAAACCAAGGGTTAATGCAGCAGGTCGGAAAAACCGATAAGTCTGATAACGGAGATGATATTACGTTTTTTTAAACAACCAAAGATATACACCGGAGGTTTCAGATGGCCAGGACGATAATGATAATCGATGATTCCGCATCCATACGGATGGTGGTGAGCATAGCCCTGAAAAAGGCGGGATATGAAGTCATAGAGGCGGTTGACGGCAGGGATGCGCTTGAGAAGATAAAGGGGCAGAAGATCAACCTCATTATCTGTGATGTCAATATGCCGAACATGGACGGCATCTCTTTTCTGAAGACGGTCAAGCAGGACCCGAATTATAAATTCACTCCCGTCATCATGCTTACAACAGAATCACAGGAGGCGAAAAAACAGGAAGGCAGGGCTGCAGGCGCAAAGGCATGGGTTGTAAAACCGTTCAAACCGGAACAGATGCTCGCGGCAGTGGAAAAACTGGTGCTGCCCTGACGCATTGGTGAAACCTTATGAATATCAATGTGGAAAACAACAACGGCCTGTGCAGGTTGCGGATAGAGGACGAGATGACCATCTCTACGGCGGCCGAGCTGAAAAAAGCGCTCCTTGACAGTCTTGCAGGCTGCCGGGAAATCGAGATAGACCTGTCGCAGGTCAATGAAATGGATACAGCGGGTTTCCAGTTGCTGTATCTCGCCAGGAGGGAAGCGGATATTTCAAACAAGGTATTCCGGATCGTCTCACCCGGTCCGAAGATACTGTCGGTACTGCAGTTGTATAACATGAAAGAGTTCTTTGATATCTGAAAATGGAAACAGACCCGGTATTACAGACATTTATTATTGAAAGCACGGAAAAGGTACAGGAGATGGAAAGCGCCCTGCTTCAGCTTGAAACATCTCCTGATGATGAAGACACCATAAACGCCCTGTTCCGCGCAGCCCATACGATCAAGGGCTCGGCAGGCGTCGTGGGCATTGACAATATCGAGAAGTTCACACACACCGTGGAGAATGTCCTCGAAAAGGTCCGCCTCGGCGATGTAAGGGTGAGCGGCGAGCTGATCGGCCTGCTCCTGAGGTGCTGCGATCACATAGGCCATCTCATAGAATCCCTGAATGCAGGTGAAGGCGCTGAAGAAAACCCTGAACTGAAAACAGAAGGACAACTGATCACAGGTGAACTCTCCGGTTACCTTGCGGTTGACGGGCAGGGGGGGTCCCCTGAGCCGGATAAAGAGACAACGGCACAGGGCGGCGCACCTGAGACCTTAACCTGGCACATATCGCTCAGGTTCGGGCGTGATGTGCTGCGGGACGGCATGGACCCCATCTCATTTATAAATTACCTCTCGAAACTCGGCGAAATCACCGCCCTGACCACCCTGACCGACGCCGTGCCCCCGGCCGGGGAAATGGACCCCGAGAGCTGCTATATAGGTTTTGAGATAGACTTCAGGAGCGATGCCGGCAGGCAGGCGATAGAGGATGTGTTTGAGTTCGTGCGTGAGGACTGCGAAATAGACATTGCGCCTCTCCGGCGGGATGAGAAGTCTTCCCGGAAGCCGGCGGATGCCCCGTCCGGAAAACAGACACAAACGAGAGTATCCGCGTCAAAAGGGGCGGATACAATACGCGTTGATACGGATAAACTCGACCAGCTCATAAATATGGTGGGCGAACTCGTGATCGCCAATGCAAATATAAACCAGCAGGCAAGGCGCATAGGAGACAACAGCCTGCTTGAATCCGCCTTTTCCTTGTCGAGGCTGGTCGAAGATATCCGCGACAGGGCCATGAAGGTGCGCATGGTGCCCATAGGAGAGACTTTCAACCGTTTCAGGAGGACCGTGCGGGACTTCAGCCGGAGCACGGGAAAGGATATAAGGCTGTTGATCAGCGGGAGCGAGACCGAACTGGACAAGGGGGTTATAGAAAAAATCGGCGACCCCCTGATGCACCTGATCCGCAATTCCGCAGACCACGGCATTGAAGAACGCGATGTCCGTGTCGCGCTTAACAAGCCGGAAAACGGCGTAATACATCTGCATGCATATCAGGAGACCGGCAGCATAGTTATTGAAATCTCCGACGACGGCAGCGGACTGAACCGTGAAAAGATACTGAAGAAGGCCGTGGAACGCGGCATAATCAGCCCGGGGAAAGAACTGTCAGACCGCGAGATAAACAATCTTATATTCGAGCCCGGCTTTTCCACCGCGCAGAAGGTGACCAATGTGTCCGGACGCGGGGTGGGCATGGATGTGGTAAAGCGCAACATAGAGGCCCTCCGCGGCTCGGTTGAAGTAGAAAGTCATGAAGGCAGGGGGACGACGGTACGCATCCGCCTGCCGCTGACAATGGCGATTATCGACGGCTTTATGATAAAGTCAGGGGGCTCATTCTACATAATCCCGCTGGATATGCTTGATGAATGTCTCGAGATGTCGGATGCCGAGAAACAGCAGTCGTTCAAAAGAAACTATTTCAGCCTGCGCGGCAAGCCCCTGCCTTTCCTGAGGCTCAGGGATATCTTTAAGGAGCCCGGCGGCCTGAATCACCGCGAGCACATGGTGGTCGTACGTTATGGGGGCGAAAGGACCGGGCTGGTGGTGGATGAGCTGCACGGAGAGGTGCAGGTTGTAATAAAATCCCTGGGCAGGGTCTACAGGGATATAAAT
>WFVK01000223.1 GCA_015491705.1 Nitrospirota bacterium
GAATATTTCCTCAAGGAATCGCAGATAAAGCTTTTCCGCCGGGCTCTCCGGCATGCGGGTGATGGTGTTATGCAACTGTAAGGCAAACAGGCAAGCGGAGCCCCCCGGCGGGATTTTCATGCAGTATGCACTGCCTCGTCGATCACCTCGATTATATGCTTCACCTCAAATTGTCCACCGCACTCTGCCTTCAGATTCTCCATGTGCATTATGCACCCCGGACAGGATGTGACGACTACATCAGCGGATGTATCCAGGATGTTTTCCATCTTTTTTCTCCCGATACTCATTGAGATGTCCCTGAAATGCAGGCTGAAAAATCCTGCAAAACCGCAGCATTCATCGGCATGCCTCATTTCAGTAAATTCAACGCCCCTGATGCCCCTGAGAATCCGCCTCGGCTCCTCCCTGACACCGAGCCCGAAACTGAGGTGGCATGGGTCATGGTATGTCACCCTGGCGGGGCGGATCTCAAGGCCCGAAGCAATCCCGGAACCGGCAAGAAATTCACTGACATCCATTAAATTCGCAATGGTATCCCCTGCAAGAACCGGATACTGCCGCCTTATAACCATCGTACACGTCGGACACAGGCTGATTACGGCCTCGGCCCGAACCCTGTTGAAGTGCTCGATATTCCTCCGTGCAAGGTCTGCCGCCTCCCTCTGCAGGCCGAATGCCCTGAAGGGCGCGCCGCAGCAGGATTCGCCCCTGAATACGACAACTTCATATCCCTTCGAGACCAGAACAGCGGACAGGGCGTTTCCGATGTCCGGATAAAAATAGTTGACGCTGCACCCCGCAAACACGGCCACCCTGCCCGTCCGTTTTATATTTTTATAGACCTGTATGCTGTCCTTGAATGGTTTTGATGTCACTTCCGGCATATATCCGGCCATTCCCGCCTTATGAAGGGGGCTGTAAAGGAACCTGCGGTATGCCCTCAACAGGGAAAAGGCCATATCCGGTCTTGATAGGGAACGCTTCAACGCCGCCCTCAGTAAGCGGCCTCTTTTGTAGGAGCGCCTGAGCGCGGCCCTGCCCTGATACATCACCTCCGGGATATCGATCCCAAGGGGGCACAGGCCCTTGCATGCCCCGCAGAGCATGCAACTGAATATCTTTTCCGCAAGGTTCCTGCCCGGGGCAAGACGCTTTGTGCCGAGTTCACCTATCAGGGCGACCCTGCCCCTGGCCCCCATGGTCTCATTGGATGTGGTCATATAGGTAGGGCATAAGGCCTTGCACGCTCCGCAACGCACGCATTTTGAGGCCTCCCTATAAAGAGATGTGTTGTCCATCAGGCATTATTCCAGCACCTCGTTTGCGCTTCCGCTTCTGAAACCCTGGAGGTCAAGGGTGATATACCTGAAGCCGAGAGACCTGAGAAAATCCGTTATCTCCTTCCTGGCCGGGTCACTCATCAATTCCGGGAACTCTTCAGGATGCGCCTCTATCCTTACCAGACCGGAATGGCTCCTTACACGGAACTCCCTTATGCCGAATTTCTTTATGAACGCCTCGGCCCTGCCCACCCTCTCAAGCCCTTCAGGGGTGATCTTCTGCCCGTACGGGAAACGTGAGGAAAGGCAGGGCGTTGCAGGTTTGTCCCATGTCGGAAGCCCGAGGGAGCGGGACAGTTCCCTGATCTCATGCTTGCTCAGGCCTGCATCAAGCAGGGGGCTCCTGACACCGGCTTCCGCGGCGGCGCGCCTGCCGGGACGCCTGTCCGCGGCATCATCCGCATTGGTCCCGTCAAGGATATAATGAATATCCTCTGCGGAGGCTATCTCTTTAAGCCGGCTGAAGAGTTCCTTTTTGCAGTAGTAACATCTGTCGGGAGGATTATCCGTATAGTTTCTGTCGTCAAGCTCCCGCGTATTTACTATCCTGTGGCTTATGCCAAGGGAATCCGCCATCTTCACGGCAAAAGACAATTCTTCTTCCGGAAGGCTGCCGGACCTGCCGGTCACTGCAACGATCCCGCTGAGACCGGACATAGCGGCGGCCTTCAAAAGGAATGTGCTGTCAACGCCGCCCGAGAAGGCGATAACGACCCTGTCCATCTGTTTCAGCCCTTGCCTGAGCCTGCTGAATTTGTCCTCTGGCGTCATGATTGTCAAAGGGTGGCTACTTCGTAGTATTCCTGGTGAAAACTCTTGTCCGCCTTCACTATGATCTTGAAACCGTTTTCCCTTTCGATCGCCTCGATACCCTCGCGTTCATCGTCATAGATCAGGTCCGCCACCTGTGAATTGGCGGTAATCATTATCTTGCAGTTTTTCTTTGTCTGTGCGATCCTTCTTAACTCCATGAAAATCTCATAGCACACTGTTGCAGGCGATTTTACAAAACCCTTGCCGTCACAGTAAGGACACGGCTCGCACAAGACCCTCTCGAGGCTTTCCCTCACCCGCTTTCTCGTCATCTGTATGAGGCCGAGTTCGGAGACCTCCAGTATCGTGCATTTAGCCCTGTCCTTGCTCATCGCCTCCTGGAACACTGAGAACAGCTTCTGCCTGTTTTCTTCTTTTTCCATGTCTATAAAGTCAATTATGATAATGCCGCCGAGATTCCTGAGCCTTATCTGGTAGGCGATTTCCTTGACGGCTTCCATGTTGGTCTTGAATATCGTGTCCTCAAGAGAGGCCTTGCCCACAAACTTGCCTGTATTGACGTCTATTGATGTCAGGGCCTCTGTCTGATCTATAATGATGTTTCCTCCGGACTTGAGCCACACACGCTTGCCGAGGGCCTTGGGTATCTCCAGTTCAATGCCGTAAGCGTCAAAGATCGGCTCAGTCCCCTCGTAAAATTCTATTTTCGAGGACAGCTTCGGGAAGTATGTATTAACAAACTCCACGAGCTTGTTGTATTCCTGTCTTGAATCTATTATGAGTTTTTCAATTTCGTGGCTCAGGAGGTCACGGACACTTCTCAGCGCAATGTCAAGGTCGCTGTAAAGCAGGTGCGGTGCATGCACCCTTTCCTTTTTTTTCTGTATGTTGTCCCACAGCAGCATCAGGTAATCGATGTCTTTTTTCAGGTCCTCTTCGGTGCATCCCTCGCTCGCCGTCCTGATAATAAAGCCGAAGTTCCTGGGCTTGAGTTCACTTATAAGATCCTTGAGTCTCGCCCGCTCGCCTTCATCAAGTATCTTTCTTGATACGCCGATATGCTCGACCCCCGGCATCAGCACAAGGTACCTCCCCGGAAGGGTGATATACGAGGTCACCCTCGCCCCCTTGGAGCCTATCGAGTCCTTTGAGACCTGGACGAAGACATCCTCACCTTCCTGAAGCATATCCTCGATCGGAAGATTAATGGGCACGCTCTCTTCAAGGTCTTCGCCGAAAATAGAGTAGTCAAATCCGGACAGCACATCCGCCGCATGCAGGAAGGCCGCCTTTTCAAGGCCTATATCGACAAATGCGGACTGCATCCCCGGAAGTATCTTGACAACCTTGCCCTTGTAGACATTGCCCACGAGACTGGTGTCCTTTTTCCTCTCTATATACAGCTCGGACAGTTGGGTGTTGCTCTCAAGCAGGGCCACCCGTGTCTGTTCGGGCGTCACATTAATGATGATTTTTCCCGCCAATGCCTCTTCCTTTACCTTACAGTTGCATTAAAATATCGCTCCCGCCCTTTTATGCAACGTTAATGTTTTAATACTATTATACCCAAAGCCCCACTCTTTTGATTGATGCCGACTGTATCTCTTCCTCATCCGCCTGAAGCATCTCCCTTAATACCTCCTGCAGCCTCGCCTTTACACTGCCGGTGTCAACGAGCACAAGCCGCAGCGTATCGCCCCCGGTTTCGGCCTTTTCCACGAGGGGCCTTATGTCCACGGTCTTCCTGTTATCCCTGTATACCGGCCAGCTTTGCCTGTCCATAAAAGAATCAATGTGTTTCCGCCATGCACTGTCAATCCTTATTTCATACTCATAACGTGAAAAGATATTATTCAGTGCCTTTTCATTCATGCCGATCAGGGCCGCACTGAGAATCTCAAGCCCGTCGGGAAGCCTGCTGTTTAGCATGCCTATAAAGTCCGCCGGTTTCAGCGGAGCCGACAGGTCTATGTCGAAAAACTCGTTCAGCCCTTCAACGCCCACCGGAAGCGCAGGCCCGAAGGATATCTTCGGATGCGGATGAAACCCTGCGGAGTAGGCTACAGGGATTGAAGCCCTCCTTACGGCCCTTAATACAGTTGTCATCAGCTCGCTGTGTGAAAGGTAGCGCATATCTCCTGTTTTGGAAAACCTGACCCTCATCCGGAGGGTTGCTGGTTGCGGGCTGCGGGCTGCCGGCCAGGACATGAAAGCCGGGGATTGCAGGTCGTGGGTTGCAGGTTTCCGCCTTACGCCGTTACACTCAAGGCCGCACGCGCGGCAGGCGGTCATGCAGTCGGAAGAGGTCTTTCCCTCCATGGCCCTCCGGTATTCGGATATCAGAAAATCTCTTGTAATTCCCGTATCAATGAAGTCCCAGGGCAGGTCTTCTCCGGCGTCGAATGAGCGCGAGGCATACTCATGCAGATCAATGCCCGCCTTCTCCGAGGCGCGCACCCACATGTCAAAATCAAACAGCTCGGACCATCCGTCAAAACGGCATCCAAGCCTCCAGGCCGCCTCCAGCAGCAGGGCGCCCTGCCTGTCGGCCCTTGAGAATACCGCCTCAAGCAGGCTGTGCTCAACATGCTGGCCCTTAAAATTGATGCCCCTTTTTCGGAATGCCCTCCGGATGTAATCCTGTTTTTCCCGCAGGTCCTGCAGGGGCGACTGTCCCGTCCACTGGAAAGGGGTATGAGATTTGGGGACAAAGGCTGAAATGCCGGCATTGATATTCACCCGCCTGCCGGTTATCTCCCTGCCCTTTTTCAATGCCCTTACCGCCATGTCTATCAGACCGTTGATGTCCGCCATGGTCTCCGTGGGAAGGCCTGTCATGAAATAGAGTTTCAGATTGTGCCAGCCCTCTGAAAACAGCTGCTCAAGGGTCTCTTCGTATTCAGCATCCGTAAAGTCCTTGTTTATCACTTCCCTGAGCCTGGCGGTGCCGGCCTCGGGGGCGATTGTAAATCCCGTCTTCCGCACACTCTTTATTTCCCTGAGCACTTCCCTGTTGATCGAACCGACCCTCAGGGACGGGAGCGAAACGGATGTGTGCGCGCCCCTGCACAGCCTGTTGAACCCCCTGACGAGAGGCAGGAGGCCGCTGTAGTCACCTGTACTGAGGGACGTGAAAGATATCTCTTCATAGCCTGTGTTCAGAATACATTTTTCAGCCAGTGACAGGACCCTTTCGAGAGATCTTTCCCTTACCGGCCTGTAGATCATCCCCGCCTGGCAGAACCGGCACCCCTTTGCACACCCCCTCGATATCTCGACAACCGCGCGGTCGTGGACGATCGAGGTATAAGGCAGTACCGGGGCATCAGGAAAGGCGGCATTATCAAGGTCCCTGATGATTCTCCTCCTGATCCTGTGTCTGCTTACATCATGAACCGCGGGAACATAGACCCCCTCCAGCATGGAGAGGTTTTTCAGCAGGTCTTCCTTTCCGCCGCCGCCGGAAAAGACCGACAGTATCTCCTTTATGACTTCCTCTCCATCGCCGATCACAAAGGCGTCTATGAAAGGCTCCAGGGGCAGGGGATTCACGGCGCACGGGCCGCCTGCAATAACAACGGGATAATCATCCCCCCTGTCTTCGGATTTGACAGGCATTCCCCCCAGATCAAGCATATTCAGTATGTTCGTATACGAAAGCTCATACTGGAGGGTGAATCCCACTATGTCAAACTCCCTCAACGGCCTCCTGCCTTCAAGTGAAGAGAGGGGGATGCCGTTGCGCCTGAGATATGATTCAAAGTCCGTCCACGGCGCATAGACCCTCTCGGCAGAAGCGTAAGGGATGCTGTTTATGATTGAATAAAGTATCCTGAGCCCGAGATGCGACATCCCGATCTCGTAAGTATCGGGGAAACAGAGGGCCACCTTTACAGCGCCCTCTTTGCGGATCGCATTGATTTCATTGTCGATATACCTGGCGGGTTTCCTGAACAGCGCAAAATTTACAGACATTTTTCATTATCCCACAGCAAATTAGCGAAAAGCAATTTGCCCTTGGTCCGCGACCAGCATTACTCCCTCTGTTTATGGAATATCAGGATTGCCGGGGTTTCGGGGACTTAAACTTCAGGCAGCGTATGCCCGATGACCGGTAGACAACGGTTGAAGGCATTTGCCTGGATTTGAAATTCATCGCCCTGCATCCCCGCGGGAATCTCTCATCCCAGGTAACATAAAAATGGATGCATTTAAAGCAACTGATCTTTTCCTTTTTCATTGCCTTACGGACAGCGCCTTACAAATGCACGGAGCCATGGCCCACCCCTTTATGCAACATCAAGGTTAAGAATACCCGATAACCTCAGTCAGCCTGTCCAGGAAACCGGCCTGTCCTTTTAACAGCTTCTTCCTGGCTTCTTTCAGTTCAAACCATTGTGCCCTGTCTATTTCCGGATATTCCCTGAATCTTCCGGAATGTCTGGGCCACTCAAGCCTGAATGTATTGCTGACGACCTTTGTTTCATCTATATCCTTCTGAAGTGCCCATGCGTGTATTGTTTTTCCGCTTGGCTGCTTCAACTGTCCCAATTCGATAAATTCACCGTCCACATCAAAGCCGGTCTCTTCTTTAAATTCTCTCCTGGCGGCATCGAGAGGGTCTTCCTCTGTAAACACACCCTTGGGTATGGACCATGCGCCGGCATCCTTCCCTGCCCAGAAAGGCCCCCCCGGATGAACAAGCAGCACTTCCAGCTTATTGTCCCTGAATCTGAACAGCAAAATGCCGGCACTCTGCACACCCATCGGTTTTATCCTCTTGTTACGTCTTAAGATAATTCTAACACAGGCCCGTCAGTGGCTCCAGGTGACTGTGCCGGGTATAAAAAACCGGCGGAGGGAGGGTATTCCATTGCCTTATAACCATTGGACACTGAACCGGCAACCCTGAACCTCAAACAGGGGTTTACCGCAGGCTCTCCAGCCGGTTTATGCAACGTTAAGGTCTATGCAATATTCCGGTGCTTCTGTTAATATTAATAACACCATGAGGGTTCAAGTATCTACGGACAGGGAGGCGGTATGAAATACAGGACAGGTAAACCCGGACGAATAGTGGTTGCAAGATTTGATGACCATGACGATGTGCTTGCCGGTCTTGAGGATATTGCAAACAGGGAAAACATCAGGGCCGGCGTCTTTTACCTGATAGGCGGGATGCGCGAGGGGAAAATCGTGGCGGGCCCTGAAGCAGACACCATGCCGCCCGTACCGGTGTGGAAAGAGCTCGGCGAAAGCCACGAGGTCATAGGGATAGGAACGATATTCTGGCAGGAAGACAGGCCCAGGATACACCTGCACGGAGCGTTCGGAAAAAAAGACATGGTAAAGGTCGGCTGCCTCCGCGAAAAGGCCTCGACCTTTCTTGTCCTCGAGGCAATAATAATCGAGATAGAGGGAATCAACGCAAAGAGGGAAATTGACCCGGCGGCAGGGCTGGCGCTGCTGAAACTGCAATGAAGGAGCGGCACGGCCCTTCGCTCATTTTGTTTTTATACCCAGCTTCCTTATCTTGCTTCTCAATGTATTCCTGTTTATGCCGAGCAGGCGGGCCGCCTTCACCTGGTTCCCGTTCGTCTCTTTCATTACCATCATAATGAGGGCCTTTTCGACTTCGGGCATGACCATGTCATAAAGATTAAATCGTTCAAACCGCTTGATCTTGCGCATAAAGCCCTTCAGCCTGGCCTCAACGAATTTACCGATAGACTTTGCCTGTTTATGCCGCAAGTCAAAATCCTCTGCTTCAAGCTGAGGGCCGTCAGACAGGATGCATGCCCTCTTCACGGCCAGCCTCAGTTCTTTTTCACCCCCCGGCCAGGCGTAGTTCAGCAGGTATTCCTCTGCCTCTTTTGACAGATCCTTCGGCTCTGTGTTGATCTGTTCCCGTGCTGTTCTGATGACTTCCCTTGCAAGCGCAAGAATATCATCCCTGCGGTCTTTCAGGGGGATATGAGTTGTATCTTCGTCTTTACCGGTCATTTTGCGAACGGGGCCCATTATCGCCCGCAGGCGGGAGAGCCCGGCGGAAAAGCTTTATCTGCGATTCCCTGAGGAAATATTCAGCACACATATAAAATAACCCCTCCCGGCCTCCCATCCTTATCGAAACACACCACTTAATCCCCTCTCAAGAGGGGAAGCTCCTCCACATCCTTCGGACCGACATATGAAGAAAGAAACTATATCTTCTGCTCAGGGCTGAACTATTACAATAAACCGAAATTCAACCC
>WFVK01000224.1 GCA_015491705.1 Nitrospirota bacterium
AAGTCAGAGGGACTTCCTCAGCACACTGCCTTTGATAAAGAGCGGATATCTCCTTAATAAACCGGATGAGTGTTATGGCCTTGTCTTTAACGAGCTTGACTTCCCTGAGTTCCCGGGGATCGGCATCGAAAAACCCCTTTACCGAACCAAACCTGTTAATGATTTCTTTCGCCTCGGCCTTGACATCCTGCCGCGGCATTACGAATGTGAGAAAGAGTTCTATCACTTCATACGGTTGTAATCCGTCAATACCTTGATCCATAAAACGAGTGCGAAGACGAGTGCGATGGTTAAGGTAGTGCGGTATTATGTTACGCACTTGATCTTGCGATATATTGCTCAAAATACAAAATCCCCCTTCATACTTTTAACGACTATCTTATTTATCTTATTGAACTGACCACATCCCCTCTCAATTTTTCATGATATATCTTGCAGATGTATATTAAGATAAGAAAATTCAGTGACATTTTCAAGCATCGCATATGTTTTCCCTTATTGCCCTGAAGATATCCTTGTCTTTATAGTGCTCTTTGAGGATATCTTCTGCCCTGACGGACGTGGATGTATTGCTGTTGAGCCTTATGCCGAGCTCACTGAAGAATTCAGTTCCCGCCTCAAAGAGGTTTTTATTGAAGATTGAGAGGTTCATTGTTAATAAACAATACCCTCCTTCAATATATATACCCTTCTTGGATCTCTGGGTGACGTACCTATCTCAGCCAGAACACCTTTCAATACAAGCTGGCGCAGGCGTGTCCTTGCGGTACGATCAGATACCTGCCAGAGGCGCGCTGCACTGGAGGTTGATATTTCAGTGTTTTCCTGCAAGTACTGAATCAACCGGTCCTGCCATTGTGGCCCACGTTTAGTTTTTGTGATGCGTCTGCTATATATTGTTACCCTGAAACTGGTCCCGATTTCTTCAAATATGGGTGGTTGCAGTCCTGCATCCTGACAGGCAGCAATCATTCTTCCTATCCCTGATCCCCATTGTTCGATAAGCCCAAGCTCTCTGAATACACGTCCGATCACTCTGTTTCTTAACCTGGATACGCCTGATACAGCGGCCTCTATGGTCATTCCGAACGGCAACATTCCAGGACTGGTAATCTCAATGCGATCATCAAAGATCGCCACTTTAATATTCATGCCGCCGATTGAGTAGTCAGAATGAACAACGGCATTGATAAGAGCCTCCCTGATTGCGGAAGGGGGATATTCGTAAATATCCTTCCTGTAGACCCGCCCGATATCAGCTTCCCTATAAGTATGCCGTTCAATAAATGCAATGGCGCTTTCAACAGCTCCGGGAAGGTATTCGTCAATCTCTGTCTGATCTATAAACCGGCCGGTTGTCTGTCCACTGAATCGTGCGCAGCGTATAACGGCATCAGGGAAGATCGCACGTCTCTCTTTTCCAAAAAGCAGGATAGCCCCACGAGAAGGAAACTCCCTGCCAGAGTGAGTTACAATCAAACCAAGAGAACGACGGGCAGACATAGTAAGTTTGCGCGATATCCGGCTAAAATACTCGGAAGCTGCTCGGAAGTCAACAGCTTCCGAGTTAACCTCTGTGCAGGGTTGCTCATCGAAGAACGTATTAACCGCCAGGCGTTGAATGCCTGCTATTAATTCTGTTCCAGCCCGCCGGTTTGTCGAGCCGAGCCGTACATAGACCCCTTTTTCAGGGCCTTCGGATTTGATATAAAAAGGACCAATGAGATGAGGAATATTGATCATGATCAGTTCTCTATCGCGCCAGGTTACTATCCGTATCTCAGGAACCAGAGTCGGGCTGATATTATCCGAAAAAATACTGGCAATCCGCTCTTCCTCGTCGAGCGCATTCTTGACACCGATAATTTCTTTTGTTTTATCACGGACACCTAAGACCAGTGTTCCACCCGCTGTATTTGCAAATGCCACTGCTGTACGCAAGATATTCGGGAGAGGCTTGAGATTTTCTTTAAATTCAAGTGTCTTTCCCTCGTTTCGTTCAAAAAGATTTTTTATCACGATAAATTGTCCTGAATAGTGTCATAAACAGTACAGCAAGATTTTATATAGTGTATTTACTCACTCACCGCAAACCAGGTTATAAGATCAAAATTCTCCGGTCTGAACTTATCTTCAAGCCTTCTCTCCACGGCGGATTTCTTTTTCCGAGTAGTGCAATCACCCCTTCAGGAAGCTCTGTAAAATGCTTATCCGGCTCTGCCTTAAACCCTGTGAAGATACCGTTGGGCATTCGTTCAAACATCTCCTTATTCTTCTGAAAGATATCAAACAGTTCCTGCCGGAACTGCTCAAGGGACAGGTTGTTTGCCATTGAACACATTATAGGGCTTCCGGCCCCGCAGGCTGAAGCATCAGGCGCAGAAGTCCGCCCTTTCAGATATGTGTAGAGCCCCATGCAATGCATCCCGGTTTATTTTGATGCAGCAAACGCGTTAATATGCGATTCCCGACTGATTACTGATTACGGTAGTGTACCTGAATTTTTCAGGAATTGACAAGAATTTCCTTGATTTTACAGGCGATTCAACCGGCTGTCATGCATTCTGTAATGATAGCCGGAAACGGGGGGCTTCATGAAGGGGGATGACACATCCGCCGGCGGCAGTTTCATGCAGACGGAAGGCAAAAAAGGCGCTTGACATTTTCGTTACTTTAGAATATTCTAAACTTACAAACTATGAACAAAAAGATATATGAGATCCAGGCGGAGATATGCAAGACCCTGGGGAATGCAAAAAGGCTTGAGATCCTGCATGCGCTGAGGGACGGTGAACTGACGGTCAGCGAGCTTGTCGAGATACTGGGCATATCCGCTGCAAATGTCTCGCAGCATCTTGCGGTCATGAGGCAGAAAGGCATACTGGCAAAGAGGAGAGAGGGAGTCAATATCTATTACAGGGTATCAAATCCCAAGGTAACCAGGGCGTGCAATCTCATGAAAGAGGTGCTCATAGAACAGCTCGAAGAGGGCCAGAGGATAGTAAAGAGGATGGAGAAGGCGGGATAAAGCGGACCCCGCTGCCGCGGCAGTGTCATGACGCAGGAGGATGACACTGGTTGCCGGCGGCAGGGGTAAATTTTTTCCCATAGAGTTGCAAGGTTTCGCATATAATAAACTTATAAACTGGTGTATTTCTAAAGATTATCAAACGGGCGGCAGAGACTGCGGGGAAGAGGTTTTTAAGGTTCAGGGTTCTGGGTTCTGGGTTGCCGGTTCAGGGTTCGGGGGTTATAGGGATACTGTCCCGGGTGGCGGCGATGGTGTTATGCAACTGTAAGGGTTATGAAACAATATATCCTTAAACTCACAGCCATGATGATAATGTTTTTTTCCCTGTCAGTCGCGGCAGGGGCGGGGGCGGCGTGGGCGAGCGACAGGGAGGTGCTCATAAGGGGGCAACTGGTGAGCGAAAAA
>WFVK01000225.1 GCA_015491705.1 Nitrospirota bacterium
AAACCCATGTGTGATTCTTGAGGCTAACCCATTAAAGTATATATGAAAATTGCAACTCCGGAAGTTCAGAATGGAAATGTCAGATTAAGCATTCCCGCGATGATCTCTATTCTGCCGCCGGGATAAACGGCCTGAAGCGAATCCTTTTGCATTATCTTACTCCTGTTAAGATCAAAGAGACTGTAACTTCCGCCGAAATAAAAATTTACACCCCTGTATATCTCCCTTGCCAGGCCGATCCCGGTATCTATAACGGTCCCCTCGGTATCAAAAACAAACCGCGGCAATGAACTGTTTTCCACCCGTACGGCAGGATACCATGCATAGGCAAGTCTTCCGTCCACCGCCCATTTGCCGAGCCTGTATCCCGCGCCTGTCCCCGCGCCTGTCCGCCACAGGTGTATATTTTCGGTAACACCGCCTGTCAGCGGGATTCCCCGCCAGAGGTATTTATCTCTTTTGAACCGCATACCGTCCCATCCCCCGGATACATAAAGACTGTAGTAAAAATTGTTCAGTGTGTTTTTATAGCCTATCCTGAAGTCATAGAACTGGGCGAAGACTCTCATAGCCGTTGTCTGTATCCGGATATCATTCCTTTTCCATGTCTCGGTGCCCTGTCTTCCGGCTACCCAGTCGGTTGTAATATTGGCATAGAAATTTTCCGGCCTGGAAAAAGAATATTCCGCCGAGACTCCGAAGATAACCATATCATGTCTGGAATCGGACCTGTATTCATCTCCTGATAAAGATGCCTGCTCGCCGTACTGAATCACTCCGTAACCACTGTGCACCCCCATCCCGAAATTCCCGGCACCGGCATTGCCGGCAAAAAAGAAGACGGTCAGGGAAAGAATGAATATACATGGAATCTGTTTCAAGTTTACTTTGAAGTTGCATAAAAAGACCGCCCGTTTATGCAACATCAGGTTTAACCCTTATCCCTCAATCTGTCAGCGGTGATCTCGAATATGTTCCGGAATGTCCTGTTCGCGTAGTAAATCCTCCTGTCGTTGCCTATCCTGACAAACGTATGTGCGCGTGAAGGGCCTGTATTGCCTACTTCAAACTCTCTGATGAGAGTGTCTCCGTTATATGCCCTTACCGTGATCCTGTTCCTGTCGTCAAGTCCGAAGATTACATAATTGTCCGATTCTGAAATGAGCATGACGATATCCAGGTCTCTGATGGTGTTGATTATGCCTGCCACTTTCTGCCGGTCGGCAGGATAGCCGCCTGGGAATATGTACCATGACCCGCGGTTTTTTCTCAGTGTAAGATTTGAATCCGCCTTTTCAATCACGATTCCGGTTATCTCAGCGGCTTTGACAGCGGGAATATCGGGCAGATTGTAGTCCACAGGCTTGCCGTTATGCGCCAGATACAATCCCATGGTAAAAATTACGGCTGTAAAAAAAATATAATTTTTCTTCATTACCTTTATTATTCATAAATTATGGAGATGATACAACACGAGAGGTATTTTTAGTGTATCAGCCGGCCTCTCTCAACAGAGACATGATTGCAACATCCCGTCCATTTACCTTACAGTTGCATAAAAATATAGCCGGCTGGCAGGAGAGCCTGTCGGAAAAGCTTTATCTGCGATTCCTTCAGGAAATATTCCGCACGGCATATCGGCGTCTTTTGAAATTTCACTCTTTGTTGTTTCCTGCAACAGGGACGTATTTCCAATATCCCATCGCTTTATAAAGGTGTTACGGCAGGCTCTCCTGCCGGTTTATGCAACATTAAGGTTTATGCAAGATTGAAGGTTATAGTAATAACCGGCGACAATTTGTTATACTTTTCTTAGCTCTTACGGAGATATGAAAACCCTATCATTAATAAAGATTTTCCTGACAATTCTGACCTGTCTACTGTTGTTTGCAGCCGGTGCCTCTGCCGCGGAACCGGAGGCGGCGCCTGATCTGTCCCGGCAGCTTCCCGCCTCAGTCACCCCCGAACAGGTAAGGAAATTTCTCGCGGGCGGCGGAAAAGAAAAAGAGAATTTCATTATTCTTAATTTCGACAATGCCAGCCTGAAAGATGTAATTAACACCATCAGTTCCGTAACCAATAAAAATTTCATCTTAGGCCCCGGGGTCGATGCAAGAATCACAATCCACTCTTCAAGCAGGATACCCGTCAGCGAGGTCATGAATGTCTTTGAATCGGTGCTTGAGGTAAACGGGCTGTCCATTGTCAAATCCGGCCGGTTTTACAAGGTAATCTCCGGCCCCGCGATCAGGCAGAAACCGCTTCAGGTGCGCAAGGGCAGTGATGCAGAAGATGTGGCTGACGCGGACATGCCCGTAACTCAGATCATTCCTGTAAAATATGTGCCGGTAACCGATGTAAGCGCCATCCTGAAACCCATGCTTTCACAGTTCGGCAGTCTCACTCCCGACCCGAGGAACAACCTCCTTATCGTCAATGACCTGTCCTCCAGCATAGTGCGCCTCCTGAAGGTCCTGAAGGAGATCGACGTAAACGCCTTCCAGAACACCAGAATGATCTTTTTCAAGCCGGAGTATTCGGATGTGTCTTCCCTCTCAAATGAGCTTACGGAAGTGCTTAATGCGCTGAATCTTACCAGGGAGGGCATTGCACTCGTGCCGGTTGAGAGGATTAACAGCCTTGTGGTATTCTCCTCAAGTCCCACACTTCTCAGGACGGTTGAAGGATGGCTGAAGAGACTTGATAAAGAGGTGCTGAGCGGTCAGAATGTTTTCATATATCCTGTTCAGAATGTAAAGGCGGAAAGCATTGCAAAGATCCTGACGGCGCTTTATGAGACCTCAGGCGGCACAAAGCCGAGGGTGGTGGGCAGAAGCACACGGGCCGGCGTGAAGAGAAAGGGGCGGCAGAAGATCAGGGCGCCCCGCGTTGCGGGAGTCCGGCAGCCGGCAGCCGGCAGCAGGGTGGAAATTATTGCCTTTGAACCTACAAACTCCCTTGTTATACTTGCGCCTCCCGGTACTTACAGGGAAATGGTTGAGACCATAAAAAAGATCGATGTTTATCCGCGTGAGGTCCTGATTGAAGCCGTGATTGCAGAGGTCTCACTTTCCGGAAAAGACCAGTACGGGATCCAGTGGTCTGTTCTGCAGGATATATCCGATTACTCGGCCCTCGGCCAGAACCGCTCCTCGGATGCCCCAGGCTTTAATCTGCCGCCTTCCCTGGATCCTGTCTCGACTACAGCGTCCGGGCTGTCATACCTGCTGTACGAGCCCGGCAGGTTTGTCACCCTGATTCACGCCCTTGCGAGCAGGGGAAAGGTCAATATTCTCTCCAGCCCCCGCCTCCTTGTGAGAGACCAGGAAGAGGCGAACATAGAGGTCGGTGAGGAGGTGCCGACGGCTACGAGCACTTCCACCTCAGCTACCACCAAAGACACATTGGTGCAGAATCTGGAATACAGGACGGTCGGCATAAAGCTGAAAATAAAACCCACCATAAACGATGAAAAAACGGTCGTCCTTGATATCGAACAGGAGGTATCCGGCAAGGGTACGAACCAGCAGGTGGGACAGACGGGTAACCTCTTCCCTTCATTCACCACCACCAAGACAAAGACTTCCATTGTTGTCCCTGACAAACAGGGGATAGTGATAGGCGGCATAATGGAAGAAAAAAAGAATAAGAGTTACCAGGGGGTGCCCCTGCTGAGTTCCATACCGATACTGGGCAATCTCTTCCGCTATACGTCGGATACAACGGTCAAAAAGGAACTGGTGATCATAATAAGGCCGCATGTCATAACCAACCGGAGCGAGGCGGACAGGCTTACAATGGAATTCATGGAAAAGCTTAAAGAGGTGAAGGGCTTTCTTGAAGAAAAGAATGAAAATGATTTCACCCCCGGGAACAGGACGACGAATCCATCCGATGCCAATGAGTCATGACGCATTAAAGATAAAAAAAACAGCTCCCCTGAGCAAGATCCTACTCGACCTGCACCTGATAAGCCCTGAAAAACTTGAAATAGCCTTAAAG
>WFVK01000226.1 GCA_015491705.1 Nitrospirota bacterium
CAGTTGCAGCGCCCCCGTCACCGGCGAGGCGGCTCCTGCCCCCCCCGCCTGATGCCTGTCCTTCCCTTTGCCCGGGACTACCGAGATATTATATACAAGCGGCCGCGGGGCATTCGGGGCAGGTGCATCATACGGCTCTGCCGTGCCGGACCATTCGATATACCCCCTCGATACAATATCCTCTTCATCGTGCGGAACAATGCGTGCGGGGGTATCTGCATGATCCTTCAGGTAGGCGATCTCCGCTCCGGACAGCGGACCGACGGGGTATTGCAGCAACGTTGTTACGGGAACGGGCTTTTCCGCCCTGTTCTCTCCTGCATGGGAAAAGGTTGCCGCTGTGAGGACAATACATAAAATCAGCAAAATTCTCTTCATCCGTTCCAACTCCTGGTTGACCGCTCGCATACTCTGCGCACTAATCAACAGCTTTTATTCGGTATATTCCCGGGAAAGCTTTAACCGGACGGTGTCGGCACAGGTAAACCTTAACGTTGCATAAACCGGCGGGAGAGCCCGGCGTAAAACCTTTATAAAGCGATGGGATATTGGATAATACGTCTCTGTTGCAGGAAGTAACGCGGAGTGAAATTGCAAAAGACGTTGATATGCGTGCTGAATATTTCCTCAAGGAATCGCAGATAAAGCTTTTCCGCCGGGCTCTCCAGCATGAGGGCAATGGTTTTATGCCACTGTAAGGTAGAGATACACATTACATGGAAGTAATCGTTGCAATGAGCGGCGGGGTTGATTCATCCGTTGCCGCATATCTGCTTAAACAGCAGGGATACAGGGTAACCGGCCTGAGCTTCGAGCTCTGGGACAGGAGGGATATTGAAAACCCGAATACATGCTGTTCCGTCATAACGATAGGGCTTGCAAAATCAGTTGCGAGGAAACTCGGCATAGAACATTATACAGTGGATGTCAGAGATGCATTCTACCGTCATGTTATCGAGGACTTCTGTACATCTTATATTAAGGGCGTAACACCGAATCCCTGCATCCTGTGCAACAAGTACATAAAGTTTGATTTTCTCCTCAGGAAAGCCGCTGAAACAGGTGCTGAGTATATTGCCACGGGTCATTATGCAAGAACGCAGCCGGACAGTGACGGGAAAAAGCGCAGGTTCCTGCTTAAAAAAGGGCTTGACGAAAGGAAGGACCAGTCTTACGTGTTATACGTAATGAAGCAGGGCGAGCTTTCCAGGACCCTCCTGCCATTAGGGGAGATGAAAAAGCAGGAGACCCGGGGGATCGCCCGGCAACTCGGCCTTTCAACCGCCCTCAGGGCGGAAAGCCAGGAGATATGCTTTGTCGGCGGCGATAACTATGCGCAGTTCATAAAGAATTTTTCCCCTGAAGCCCTCAGGCCGGGGCCTATAGTGGATACGTCCGGCAAGGTCATAGGCGAACACAGGGGGATTGCGTTTTATACCGTTGGACAGAGAAAAGGCCTGGGGATAGCATCGCTTCAGCCTTATTATGTGGCGGGGATAGACAGGAAGAGCAACACTGTTATTGTCGGTTCAAGGGAAGATGCCATGGGGAAGAAGTTTAGACTAAAGGAATTGAACTGGATATCCATGTCACCCCCTGCAGAACCGCTGAGGGCGCATGTCAGGATACGCTCAACCATGAGGGAGATGCCGGCGACCATAAGCCCTGAAAACGGCCCATCGGTTACGGTTGAATATGATGAGCCGCAGTGGGCGCCTGCGCCGGGACAGAGCGCTGTTTTTTACCATGGAGACGTGGTGATCGGCGGAGGGATCATCGAATATATTCCGCCGTATGACCGATCCCGGCGGGGTTAAATTTCCTATTTAATTTTTTGGCATTTCAGTGTATACTTATGGAGAAATGCCCAAGTACAGGATAGGATGCAGCGGATTTTTGTATGATTCATGGAAGGGACCGTTTTATCCTGAGGATCTTCCGCATAAAAAATGGCTGTCTTTTTACATGGAGAAGTTCAACACGGTTGAACTGAATGTCACCTTCTACAGGCTGTTGAAAAAAGAGGCATTTGAACGGTGGTATAAAGAGACCCCCCCTGACTTTACATTCTGTCTGAAGG
>WFVK01000227.1 GCA_015491705.1 Nitrospirota bacterium
ACAGGGTTTTACGGCGGGCTCTCCAGCCGGTTTATGCAACGTTAAGGTAATTTCACGATTCATAATAAGTAGCCGAAGCGCCCTCATTCTCCCATACCGTAACAGAGGATATGTCACACCTGTCTTTTCCGATCCTTTTCCTGATCGACTCGAATATCCACTTGGCGATATTTTCAGAAGAAGGATTCTTCTCGGTAAACGGGAAGACTTCATTTAAAAACGAATGATCAAGCGATGAAATGACCTCGTTTGTTATCTTCTTCAACTCATGGAAGTCTATCACCATTCCGATGTCATCCAGCTTTTCCGAAGAGACCGTTACCTGGACCCTCCAGTTATGACCGTGCAGCTCCTCACATTTGCCTTTATATCCCCTGAGCTGATGTGCTGCGGAAAACTGTGATTCCACCATTAGCTCGTACATAAAACTTCCCTACCGCCCCTCTTCAAATTTGAAAATAATCTCGCCCTCTTTCGAGAGACCGTATTCCCTGGCAAATTCCTCGATAATTCCGGGGTCTTTTTTTAAGGTTTCTATCCGGCTCTTCATCTCACTGTTCTGTTTTTTAATCGCCGCTGTCTCAATCAGGAGTTTATCCCTTGCCGCCCTGAGCTCCATATATCTCAACAGGCCGTTCTCACCGATTATCAGGCTGGCCATCATGTAGACGGAAAGCAGGACTGCAAACGTAGCAAAGACCAGTTGTTTCCTCTTCCTGCTCTGCCGGACCTGCCTGCGCCTTACATTCCGCATTTGACCGAATTCCTCATTTTACGCTGTAAAACACATCCCCGCCCCGGTAAACCGCGGATGCGCCGAGCTCCTCCTCGATCCTCAGCAGTCTGTTGTATTTCGCAACCCTTTCGGATCTCGAAACAGAGCCGGTCTTGATCTGTCCTGTATTCATTGCAACAGACAGGTCCGCAATCGTCGTATCCTCGGTTTCACCGGACCTGTGCGATACCACGCATGTATACCCCGCCCTTTTCGCTGTCTCCATGGTATCAATTGTCTCTGTGAGAGAGCCTATCTGGTTTAATTTAATAAGGATTGAATTGGCGATGCCCCTTTCTATTCCTTTCGAGAATATCTCCCTGTTTGTCACAAAAATATCATCGCCTACAATCTGCACCTTTCCGCCTATCCTCTCCGTCATTGCCTCCCAGCCCTCCCAGTCATTTTCAGAAAGCCCGTCCTCAATGGACACCACGGGGTATTTCTCTATCAGTTGCCCGTAATAATCTATCAGGTAATCCGCGCCCACGGATTTCCCTTCAAAACGGTATTTGCCCCTGTTGTATAATTCGGATGCCGCGGCATCAAGTGCTATAAACACGTCCCTGCCCGGCCTGTAACCCGCCTTCCCGATTGCTTCGATAATCAGGACGATTGCCTCTTCATTGGATTTGAGGTCAGGAGCAAAGCCACCTTCATCGCCCACGGATATGCTGAGCCCCTTTGATTTCAGGATGGACCTGAGACTGTGAAAGACCTCCGACCCCATCCTGAGGGCCTCGCTGAACCGCTTGGCACCGGCCGGCATTATAATAAATTCCTGTATATCCAGATTATTATCGGCATGCGCGCCGCCGTTCAGTATATTCATCATCGGCACGGGAAGCTCCCTTGCGCCTGCACCGCCGATATACCTGTACAGCGGGAGGCCCGCCTCCACCGCCGCTGCCTTTGCCACTGCAAGAGATACGCCCAGAATGGCGTTTGCCCCCAGCCTCCTCTTGTTTTCTGTGCCGTCGAGTTCGATCATGAGGTTGTCGATAAACGCCTGCCCCGCGGCTTCAAGACCTCTTACCCTCGGCGCTATCTTTTCATTTACGTTTTTTACCGCCTTGCGGACCCCCTTCCCGGAGTAACGCCTGCCTTTATCCCGGAGTTCAAGCGCCTCCCTCTGTCCCGTTGAAGCACCCGATGGTACAGCAGCCCTTCCCAGTGCGCCGGTCTCAAGCACGACATCGACCTCCACGGTCGGATTCCCCCTGCTGTCGAGAATTTCCCTTGCCGTGACATCAATGATCTCACTCATTCAGCACCTCCATTTTTTCAATATCGGGATTTTGAAACAACAGCTTCTTCTCTCTGAATGCAGCGCCTATAAATGCCCTGAAGACAGGATGCGGCTCGAGCGGCCTTGACTTGAATTCGGGATGGAACTGGCAGCCGAAAAACCATGGATGGCCTTTGATCTCTATTATCTCAACCAACTGTTTGTCAGGACTCATGCCGCTTATTTTCAGCCCGTTTTTTTCAAATGTCTCCTTGTACTTGTTGTTGAATTCATACCTGTGCCTGTGGCGTTCATAAATCTCTTTTGTACCGTATGTATTAAATGCGGTGGAGTCTTCATTCAGCACGCATGGATATTCCCCGAGTCTCATGGTGCCGCCCTTGTCCGAATTAAGGTCCCTTCTCTGCACTGTCCGGTTCCTGAAGTCATACCACTCTTCTATGAGATAAATTACCGGATACGGCGTGTTCTTATCGAACTCCGTGCTGTTTGCGCCCTCCATCTTACAGACATTACGGGCGAATTCTATAACCGCGCACTGCATGCCGAGGCAGATGCCGAGAAAGGGTATCTTCTTTTTCCTGCTGTATTCCACCGCGTCTATTTTGCCCTGAATGCCCCTCTCACCGAAGCCGCCGGGAATAAGAATTCCGTCCACATCGGCAAGGAATTTCTCTGCACCGTGGTTCTCTATCTCCTCGGCCTCAACCCACTGTATGTCAACCTTCACATTATTGGCAATGCCGCCGTGGAAGAGGGCCTCGATCAGGCTCTTGTAGGAATCCTTCAACCCGACATATTTCCCCACAAGCGCTATGGTCACCGTGTCCACCGGCTCCCTGATCTTTTTTATTACATTATGCCATGTCGACAGGTCCGGCTCAGGCGTCTCGAGGTGCAGTTTTTCGACAATCAGGCTGTCGATGCCTTCCTCGTTCAGTATAAGAGGCACCTCGTAGATGGATTCGACATCCCTTGCGGCGATAACCGCTTCCATGTCAAGGTTGCAGTGCAGCGCTATTTTCTTCTTGACGGCCGGGGACAGGGGCCTGTCCGTCCGGCATATCAGGATATCAGGCTGGATACCGATGGCCCTCAGTTCCCTGACGCTGTGCTGGGTGGGTTTTGACTTGAGTTCGCCTGCCGTGCTTATATAAGGCACCAGTGTGAGATGAATGTAAATAACATTGCTCTTCCCCACATCGTACCTGAACTGCCTGATCGCCTCAAGAAAGGGAAGGCTCTCGATATCCCCGATGGTCCCGCCTATCTCGACGATCACAACATCAAAGCCGTCATTGACGGCCTTGACGGAGTTTTTTATCTCATCAGTGATATGCGGGACGACCTGGACGGTGTCGCCGAGATAATCACCTCTTCTCTCCTTGAGCAGCACATTATAATAAATCTTGCCCGTAGTATAGTTGTTTTTCTGCGACATGCGCGTGGAGGTGAATCTCTCGTAGTGACCGAGGTCAAGATCTGTTTCGGCCCCGTCGTCCGTGACAAAGACCTCGCCGTGCTGGAAAGGGCTGAGGGTGCCGGGGTCGACGTTGATATAAGGGTCCAGTTTCTGTATGGTCACCTTAAGCCCCCGCGCCTCCAGAAGCGCGCCTATGGCGGATGCTGCAATCCCCTTTCCGAGGGATGACAACACCCCGCCGGTCACAAAGATATACTTTGTCATTTCTCCGCCTTCCTCAGGTCTTCAACAGTATCAATGCCCAGGGTATTATACACGGTCTCCTTCACCTTTATCTTCATGCCGCAGGACAGTGCCCTCAACTGTTCGAGTTTTTCAATCTCCTCGAGCCTGCATCTCGGCGCTGATGTAAAACTCATCAGCGCTTCCTTTCTGAACCCGTAAATACCTACATGTTTAAAGACCGCTGTCTTGCGGGGAGAAAATGAAATGCCGGCCAGGTCCCTCCATTCGTCCCTGTAATACGGAATGGGCGAACGTGAGAAATAAAGGGCATATCCCTCGTTGTCTGTAACGACCTTGACCACGTCGGGGGAAAGGATGTCCGCCCGGTTATCTATCCTGACCGCAAGGGTGCTCATGGAGGCCCTTTCATCATCCCTCAGGAGCATGACGGTGTCATCAACCATTTCAGGCATTATAAACGGTTCATCTCCCTGCACGTTTACTATTATATCGCATTCCATGCCTCTTGCAACCTCGGCAATGCGGTCGGTCCCGCACGCGTGCGCCCCGGATGTCATGACCGCCCTGCCCCCCGCAGCGGCTACGGCATCAAAAATCCTTTTGTCGTCCGTTGCGACAAGAACCTCCTCAACAAGACGTGCATCCGATACCCGCTCACAGACATGTTGTATGATTGGTTTGCCTTTCAGCAGTGCAAGGGGTTTTCCAGGGAAGCGGGTTGCATTGAATCTCGCCGGAATTATTGCAACCGCCTTATGCATAGAATACTTTACAACAGTTGCCGTTTTAGTTCAAGATTAATTGAAAGTTGAAAGCGAATAATTGTAAAATTTATCACGCACAGATTATCCAAACACGGAGATGCATATTATGGCAAAGGCGGTTGCACTGTATTCAGGCGGTCTTGACAGCACCCTGGCGATACTCGTGATGATGCGGCAGGGTGTGGAAGTAACGGCCGTGACCTTTCTGAATCACTTCGGCTGTGACATCGGCGACAGGTCATCCTGCTCAAAAGACCCGTTTGCCGCCTCCGTAAAATTCGGTTTTCAGGTCAAGCTCTCGCACCTGTCCGACAAATTCCTTGCAATAGTAAAGAACCCCGAGCACGGCCACGGCAAAAACATGAACCCATGCATCGACTGCAGGATACTCA
>WFVK01000228.1 GCA_015491705.1 Nitrospirota bacterium
AATCGCAGATAAAGCTTTTCCGCCGGGCTCTCCGGCATGCGGGCGATGGTGTTATGCAACTGTAAGGTTAATCCATATTTGTAACACCGAAGGTGTGCGGGAAGAAACGACCATGAAATTTAAAGTCAGAAAGGCGGTAATCGGTGATGCAAAGGCCATACATTCGCTGGTTAACGCATTTGCAAACAAGAACGCCATGCTGCCGCGCTCTCTGAACGAGATATACGAAAACATACGCGACTTTGTTATATGTACGAACAACGGATCAGTGATCGGCGTCGCAGCCCTGCACATACTCTGGGAAGACCTTGCAGAGATCCGCTCTGTTGCCGTGGCAGGGAAATACCAGCACAGGGGCATCGGTAAGAGACTGGTGAGGCGGAGCCTGAGAGAGGCAAGGTCCCTGGGCATCAAAAGGGTGTTCGCCCTGACATACAATCCGGGATTTTTCACGGGACTGGGATTCAGGGATATAGACAAAAACAGCCTTCCCCACAAGATATGGGGGGAATGCCTCAAGTGCCACAAGTTCCCTGAATGTGATGAATCGGCTGTGATAATAGAGCTTGATGCCGGCTGAAGGATTCTTATTAATTTTGTTTATGATCTTATATGCGTTTGATTTAAAGAATATTGTTTGGATAAAATGAATGTTCACGCTGGACTTTGAAAGTCGTGGTTCAGAAGAACTGCATGAACAGCTTACTCTATTCCGGGAGAAAGGCGGGTTTCATGATCGAGAAAAAATGTCGGGAAATTCTTGATAAGTATCTCAGGGAAAAAGGCAATGTCATATCCATTCTCCAGGACATGCAGGAGAGTTTCGGATATATCCGTGAAGACGCGGTGAACTGGTTTTCGGAAAGACTTAATATCCCTGCAAGCAATTTCTACGGCGTGGCCACTTTTTATGCACAGTTTTATTTGAAGCCCCGTGGAAAGAATATTATAACTGCCTGTTGCGGGACAGCATGTCATGTTAAAGGCTCGGAAGCGATTATCAGCCGGATCAGGGCGGATCTGGCAATTGCCGATGGAGAGGATACCACGCGTGATGGTCAGTTCACTGTGGAGAGTGTGGCGTGTGTAGGCGCATGCAGTATAGCGCCGGTGCTGATAGTGAACAAGAAGGTCTATGGTAATATGTCACCGGATAAGGCTTCCGCGAAGCTGAAAGAATTTGAAAAAAGCAAACCCCGTTAAAACAACGGGGGCGGGAGTGCTTTCCCGCAAGTGATAAAGGTTGACGAAATGTCTGATAAGAGAAAAGCAAGAACAAAAGCCGGCTCCGGGCCTAAAACCAGGAAGAAACATCCGAAGGGCTTGACAATCAAGGTGTGCATGGGGCCGGGAGGCCTGGCCGTGGGCAGTCAGGAAGTTATCGATGCGTTTCACTCGGAACTCGAGGCTCATGGACTGGAAGCGGCCATAGAAAAGAAGTGTATAACAAAGACCGGATGCCGGGGCTTTTGTGCAAAAGATGTGCTTGTAGACATAATACTTGATGGAAGCACTTCAACATATCAGTTTGTTAATCCCGAGAAAGCAGGCCGGATAGTAGAAGAGCATATTATCAGTGGTCATCCGGTTGAGGAATGGCTGGTCGGACCCGATTATTACATCTTTCATGAAAAACAGACAAAGATACTCCTTGAGCAATGCGGCCAGATAGACCCCGAAGATATCAATGCCTATATTGAAATAGGAGGATACGAGGGTGCGAAGAAGGCGCTTTCACTGGAACCGTTTGAGATAATAGAGGAGATAAAGGCCTCGGGACTCTGCGGCCGGGGCGGGGCAGGTTTTTCAACAGGTCTTAAATGGGAATTCTGCCGAATGTCCAGAGGCACGCCTAAATATATCATCTGTAATGCCGATGAGGGCGATCCCGGCGCCTTTATGGACAGGTCCATAATCGAGGGCAACCCCCATTCAGTCATTGAGGGAATGATTATCGGGGCCTTTGCCATAGGAGCTCCAAAGGGCTATGTCTATATAAGGGCGGAATACCCCCTTGCGGTAGAGAGGCTCAGAAAGGCCCTGATACAGGCACGTGAGAAGAAGATGCTCGGCAGAAAAATATTGGACAGCGATTTTGACTTCGATATAGAAATAAAGCTTGGAGCAGGGGCATTCGTCTGCGGTGAGAGTACAGCGCTTATGCGTTCTATCGAGGGGAAGCGCGGCATGCCGAGGCAAACGCCGCCCCAATCCGTCAGTAAGGGCCTGTGGGACAGGCCTACCGTCCTGAATAATGTCGAAACCCTTGCTAATGTCCCGGTAATAATAAACAGGGGGGCAGACTGGTTCGCCTCGTTCGGGACAGGGAAAAGCAAGGGCACAAAGGTTTTTTCTCTTACAGGTAAAGTAAAGAATACCGGTCTTATTGAAGTTCCTCTGGGGATATCGCTCAAAGAGATTATTTACGACATAGGCGGTGGAATGCAAAAAAACCGTAAACTCAAAGCCGTCCAAACCGGCGGCCCCTCGGGAGGCTGCATCCCCGCATCCCATATTGACATGCCTGTGGATTATGAGTCACTGAACAAGGTTGGAGCGATGATGGGCTCAGGGGGAATGGTGGTAATGGATGACAGGACATGCATGGTCGATATGGCAAAGTTTTTTCTGGCCTTTACGGAGAACGAGTCCTGCGGCAAGTGTGTTCCCTGCAGGATCGGTACAAAGAGGATGGCGGAGATCCTCACGAGGATAACGGAAGGCAAGGGAAAAGAGGGCGATATAGATCTTCTTACAGAACTGGGGGCGGATATAAAATTCGCTTCGCTGTGCGGGCTCGGACGCTCCGCACCTAACCCTGTCCTGTCAACCATCAACTTTTTCAGGGATGAATATGAGATGCATATCAGGGAGGGACGTTGCCCGGCAGGCGTGTGCAAGGCACTGCGCCGGTATATTGTAGACCCCGGGCTATGCAAGATGTGCGGCAAATGCATGAAGGTGTGTCCTTCAAACGCCATCACATGGGAACCGAAGCAAAAGGCGGTAATTAACAGGTCAATATGCATAAAATGCGGGGCATGTTATGATGCCTGCCCTTACGATTCAATCTTATGAGAACGGATTTTCCGGGGAGGGGTTATGCCTACTTTAAAACAATTAAAGAAGATAACTTTATTTAAAGATCTTTCAGACACCGAACTTAAGAAAGTCTCGGCTATTATCAAGGAAGCCACTTATCGTAAGGGCGATGTAATCTGGGAAGAGGGCAGCCCCCAGCAGGGGCTACATATCATCAACTCAGGGAGGGTCAGAGTTACCAGGAGGACCAAGTCCGGAAGCAAACAGGTATTGGCAATTCTGAAAAAAGACAATTTTTTCGGCGAGCTTTCCCTGCTTGACGGACGTTCGCATTCTGCTTCGGTAGAAGCCGTGGAAAAGTCAAAGGTCTTTGTCATCAGAAAAGCGGATATGGACAGATTCCTGAAGGAAAATCCGGAGATCGCCTACAAAATCGTGCGTGATCTGGCTATTGAAATCAGCAAGATACTGCGCAGCATGAATGATAAATTCATGAATAT
>WFVK01000229.1 GCA_015491705.1 Nitrospirota bacterium
CAGTCACTGAAGACTGCCTGAGCCACTGGCCGGAGAGGCCGGGAAGGCGGGCGAGTAGGATGCAATGCCGTGAGGTGTTGCAATGACCTGAGCCGGAAGACCTGTCCGGGCCGGATTCTTAAATCAAAAAAATTTCTCGAGGGAGGAAAAGAAATGAAACCAACACGTCTTTTGTATCATGTTTTGCTCACTGTCTGTATTTTATCCTTTGCCGCTTCTGCATCCGCAGGTGACGGCGCGGCTTCAATGGAAGAAATCGTTGTCACAGGCACCAAGATTGAAAAGAAGATCGAAGACCTGACCGGTTCCGTGACGGTAATTACCGCTGACGAGATAGAGAAAAACAATTTTACCGACTTCACTGAAGTCCTGAGGTCCGTGCCGGGTGTTGAATTCAAGCAGGCAGGCGGGCCCGGCCAGTTCAACTACCCGAAGCTGAGAGGCTTCAGCCAGGGACATTTCCTGGTTGTTATCAACGGTGTCAAGGTAAATGAAGCAATGAGCGGCGGCGTCGGCAACCTCCTGGGACAGATCGATCCCGGAATCATCGAAAGAATCGAAATCTTAAGGGGGCCGCAGGCTGCCGTCTACGGTTCAAACTCTACAGCAGGCGTTATTGTCATTACCACAAAACGGGGCACAAAAAAACCGGAAATAAAGGCCGGCGGTGAAGCAGGCTCTCTGGACTGGAGAAAAGTCTATGCTTCCGTAAGGGGTTCAAAGGATAAACTGCGTTATTCATTGTACGCGGGGGATACCGACAGCGGCGGGGTGCATGAGTATGAATACTTCAGGGAATTCTCTTCAAATTTAAGCCTGGGTTATAAACTCAGCGATTCGCTTGATATCGACGGTTCCTTTATGTATACGGACTCGGAATTTAACTATGCCGAGCTTCGCGAGTCATACGCTGATGACTCCCCCTCAACGCCATGGTGGGCATTCCAGTTGCCTGACCCACACTCCGTGTCTGCATCGGATTACTATAACGGAAGCATCAGGATGCGGCATAAAATTACCGACGGGTTAAAACAAACCCTTACACTCGGCTACTATAAGCATAAGAAGAAAGGTCTCGATGAGGATGACGGTTACCTTGGAAGTGTTATCGCCCCGGTCGATAATTTTACACTCGACTGGGTGAATTATTATAACAAGGGCGATATTGTCCCGGTATACGACAAAGGTGACGGAAAACCCTATTATTACCGGAATGAAAACTACCTGGCTGATTACAACGTCATATGGGACAGGGAACTGGGACCGGAGACGTTAAACACCTTCCTTCTTGGCGCCGAATTCCAGAAACAGAAAGGGAAAAAATGGGGCAAATACGGAGAAATCGAAAAGGCCCTGAATAATTATTCATTCTACCTCAATGACCAGGTTCTTATGCTCAGCGGTGACCTTGTCCTGTCGTTCGGGGTAAGGAATGACCGTCATGAGGAATTTGGAAACCAGGTTACGGGAAAGGCTGGCATCAGCTACACCTTCCGGTCCTCCGGAACAACTGTTTACGGGAATTACGGGACGAGTTTCAAGGCGCCCACATTTTTCAACCTGTATGACCCCAAATACGGAAACACGGATCTCGACCCGGAGAAGGGGAAAACTTACGAGTTGGGTATCAGGCAGTCACTGCTGCAGAAGAGACTCAACCTCGAATCCGCTTACTGGTATACGAAATTAAACGATGCCATCGCTTTCGTCTACGGGATCAATCCCGACCCCTCGATCACCGGCATGTATGATAACCGGGATGCGGCAAGATCACAGGGGGTTGAAGCATCTCTGTCTTTCAAACTGACCGATTCTCTGACATTCAGCGGGAACTATACCTATACCGACGCAAAATCCGAGAAAGACGGCGAGACTTTCAGGACGGTGCAGATCGCCAGGAACAAGTTCAATCTTGATCTTGCATATGACATCGACAATCTGCATCTCGATATCCACGGGTATTACTCAGGCCCGCGGCTCAGGTGGAAGGGTGACAGGGAGATGGGTTCTTACTTCAGGACGGACGTGTCTGCGAGGGCGGATATTACCGGAAACTGGACTGTCTATGCAAGGGCCGAGAACATTTTCAATGAAAATATCGTGGAAGGGCTCGGGTATGAACAACCCGGGGTCTATGCCGTTGCCGGCCTGGAGTGGAAGTTTTAACGTGATACTCTTTGAAAACATCTCTTTCAAATATGCCGGGCGTACCGGGAGGTCTGTGCACGCTGTCTCCTTTTCCGTGCCGGAGGGGCAGTGCGTGCTCGTCACAGGCCGGACAGGCTGCGGCAAGAGCACGCTGCTTAAGATGCTCGGCGGCATAATCCCTCATGAGAGCGCAGGCAGGATGGAGGGCAGGGTGACCGTCAACGGTATGGACACACGCCGCTCTTCCCTGCCCCTGATTGCACAGTCTGTGGGGATGGTCTTCCAGAGCCCGGATGACCAGTTGTTTTGCACCACAGTGAGGGACGAACTCTCATTCGGCCCTGAAAACCTGGGCCTCCCGCATGAAGAGATTGATAAAAGGGTGAGGGAGGCGCTTTCACTGGTCGGGCTTGAGGGGTTTGAGGACAGGCGGATACAGAGGCTTTCAGGGGGCCAGAAACAGCGCATTGCCATAGCCTCACAGCTTGCAATGAAACCCGTTGTCATGGCCCTTGACGAACCTGTCAGCCAGCTCGACCCGGCGGGCACGCAGGAAATAGTAAGGTGCCTCCGCGGCCTTAAGCGGAAAGGCATCACCATTGTCATGGTGGAACACAGGATTGACGATGTAATCGGCATTGCCGACCGCATCATGGTAATGGACTCCGGTAGGATCGTGCTTGATACAGACAGGACAGAACTTTCCCGCCATGTGGAGACTTTTAAAAACCTCGGTCTCAGGGTCCCTGATGCCCTGCGGATTGCAGCCGCGGTCTCTCCTTCACCGCCGGACGACTGGATGCAGGATGTGACGGACGAGGTCATGAAACGGCGGCCTTTTTCAAACGGCCTGCGTGCCTGCAGTGAGGGGAGTAGCGCCGGCACCGCCAAACGGAAAAGGATAGTCAGCCTGAGGGATGTCTCCTTCTCCTATCACGGCGCAGGGCGGCCCGCTCTCAGGGGGGTCTCCCTTGATATTTACCGGGACGACATAATCGCGGTTTTAGGGCGGAACGGATCGGGCAAGTCCACCCTCCTGAGTATCCTGTCGGGGCTGAACCGCCCTGATACAGGGAGTATGGGCATGAGCGGACTCTCGTGTGCGGGCGGGCGGCGGCGCAACGGCAACGGCAATGTGGGGATGGTCTTTCAGAATCCCGACCTCCAGTTATTTGAAGACAGTGTGCTGGCCGAGTCGGAATTCGGACGGAAGAATCACTGTATTCACCCTGATTCCTGCAAGGAACAGAACAGGAGGCTCCTGCGCCTGCTGGGGCTTGAAGGGCTGGAGCATGTGCCCCCTCATGCGCTCTCAAAGGGACAGCGCCTGAGGGTGGCGACAGGGGCGGTGCTTGCCATGAGACCCGGGCTTCTCATCCTTGATGAGCCGACAACAGGTCAGAACGAGGAAAATATCCGCAACCTGATCTGCACGATCCGGGGAGAGAGCAGCATAGAGGCGGTTGTCTTCTGCACGCACGATATTGACACGGCAGCGGCTTTCGCGGGGAGGGTGCTGCTCATGAAAGAGGGAAGGATCATTGCAGACGGCCCGGTCAGGGAGGTGCTCGGCAGTGAAAGGCTTCTTGAAGAGGCGGGTCTCCTGCCTCCCCTGCCCCTGATACTTTCCAGAAAGGCGGGGATTGATCCGCCTGTGCTCACGGTCGGCGAATTTTTAGGAGTGGTAAATGGAACCGTCTGAAAACAGGCTGCCGGAAGAGGCTCTTCCCTACCCGTTTTCTGCAATAGTAGGGCAGGAAGAGATGAAGCTCGCCCTCGTCCTGAACGCAATAGAGCCCCGTATCGGCGGTGTGCTTCTCAGGGGTGAAAAAGGCACTGCCAAATCAACGGCGGTCAGGGCGCTGAGGAGGCTTTTGCCCGGGATAAAGGCAGTGGCTGGATGTCCTTACTCATGTGACCCTGACGACCATGCCCGGTTGTGTCCGGCATGTGCGGAGATGATCGGCTCCGGCAGGCATCCCCGTACTGCATACATAAGAATTCCTTTTGTCAATCTCCCGTTGAATGCAACAGAGGAGATGGTCACCGGGGGCATGGATATGGAGTTTGCTCTCAGCACGGGCCGGAGACGGTTTCAGCCGGGACTCCTTGCCAGGGCAAACAGGGGAATCCTCTACATCGACGAGGTCAACCTGATGGATGACCATATAGTGGATATTATACTTGATGCGGCATCCGGCGGGACCAATGTAGCAGAAAGGGAAGGCATTTCCCGCCGTCATCCATCCTGCTTTATACTCACAGGCACCATGAACCCGGAAGAAGGGGATCTCCGCCCCCAGTTGCTCGACCGCTTCGGACTCTGCGTGGAGGTCACGGGTGAGAAGGATATAGAGAGGCGGGTCGGGCTTATGGAGATGAGAGAGCTTTATGACGGTAATCCGGCCGGGTTTCTTCCTGTTTACCTCAGGAAAGACAGGGAGGTCTCGGCACGGATAATCAGGGCGCGCCGGGCAATCCGTGAAGTGGTGTTCCCCGGCCGCCTGTCGGGCCTTGTCTCAGAGCTCTGCCTGCAGAACAACGTGGCGGGACACCGGGCTGACATTGTTATCAGATACGCAGCCACCGCGCTTGCAGCATTTGAATGCCGCACAGAGGTAACGGCCCGCGACATAACCAGGGTGGCGGGTATGGCGCTCGCGCACCGCAGGAGGGATGCCCTTCCACCGCCTCCGGCAGCCGGCAATCCTGAGGTGAAAGAAAATGATACCGGGAACAAAAAGGACAGCGGCGGCAGGGAAGAAGATAATGCGGGCAACCGGCCTGGAAACAGCGGCACGGATCAAAAGGATAAACCGGACAATATGGCGGAGGAGTTTCCTGCAGCCCTGCACGGTACCGGAAAACCTGCGGAGACAGCCGGGGACCCCGAGCCTTCTGAAGAGGTGTTTGAGCCGGCCGGCACATTCAAGGTACGCGGATTCAGGCAGGTGAAGGACCGCCTTCTCCGCCGCGGCCCGGGCAGGCGCTCCAGGACAAGGACAGCACAGAAGACAGGCAGGTATATAAAGAGTATACACAGCAGCAGGTACCCTGAGATAGCGCTTGATGCCACCATCAGGGCCGCGGCGCCCTACCAGCGCCACAGAAAAAAAGAGGACGGTATGGCGGTCAGCATCCGCAGTGATGAAATCCGGAGAAAGGTGAGGGAAAAGCGGATAGGAAGTTTCCTGCTCTTTTTGGTTGATGCCAGCGGCTCAATGGGGGTAAAGGCACGGATGGCGGCCACAAAGGGGGCAATACTCTCCCTGCTCATGGACGCCTACCAGAAGAGGGACAGGGTCGCGATGGTGACGTTCAGGCGTAAAGAGGCTGTTGTCAGTCTTCCGCCCACTTCCTCTGTTGAGCTTGCCGCAAGGTATCTGAGGGAGATGCCGGTGGGAGGCCGCACCCCCCTGGCGGACGGGCTTCTCAGGGGTTTCAAGCTGCTGAAGGCGCATCTCCTGAAGGAACCATCCGCCCGTCCGGTGGCAATAATCGTTACGGACGGAAGGGCGAACGTCTCCGCGGGCAGCGGCATTGCACCGCGTGATGAGGCGCTCGTTATCGCTGAAAGAATGGCGCATGAGGAAAGGATAAAGTTTGTGGTGGTGGACACGGAAGAGCCGGGGATAATAAAGTTCGGATTTGCAGCAGGGCTTGCCGCTGCACTGGAGGCGGAATACTTCCGCACCGAAGACCTGCGGGCAGGCGACCTTGTGGATATAGTGAGGAGGAGATTATAAATGGAGGGAAGAGCTGTCTATCCGTTTTCAGCAATAGTCGGACAGGAAAAGATGAAGCTTGCGCTCATTCTGAATATCATTGATCCCCGTATATCGGGTGTGCTCATACGTGGTGAAAAGGGCACCGCAAAGTCAACGGCGGTCAGGGCCCTGGCGGACATACTGCCAGTGATTGAAGTGGTGAACGGCTGCCCGTTTCAGCTATTGCCGGGCGACGGTCCGGGAGTGTGCCGGCACTGCGCCAACAGGGAGTGCAGTGAACGGGTTGCAGCAGGGAAGCCCCCCGAGGTTATAAGGCGGAAGGTCAGGGTGGTGGGGCTGCCCGTGGGGGCCACGGAAGACCGTGTGGTAGGCACAATGGACCTGGAACATGCACTGAAAAAGGGAGAGAAACGGTTTGAACCGGGCATCCTTGCGGCAGCACACAGGGGGATTCTCTATGTGGACGAGATCAATCTTTTAGATGACCATGTGGTGGACGTACTGCTTGACTCTGCCGCCATGGGTGTAAATACAGTGGAGCGTGAGGGTGTTTCTTTCTCCCATCCCGCCCGTTTTACGCTGGTGGGGACAATGAACCCCGAGGAGGGTGAACTCAGGCCACAGCTCCTTGACAGGTTCGGCCTGTGCGTTGGTATTGAAGGTATCCGGAGCAGTTCCGAGAGGGTGGAGGTGATGGAGAGGCGAATCGCCTTTGAAGACGACCCTGAAGGCTTCTGCCTGAAATGGGAAGAGGAGTCCCGCAGGACAACAGACCGTATCGGGCAGGCAGTAAGCCTGTGTCCACGCGTGAAGGCCGCAAGGGAGAGGCTGTTCAGCATAGCAAACCGCTGCGTGGAGGCAGGCGTTGACGGCCACAGGGCGGATGTTATCACACTGAAGACCGCGAGGGCACTTGCCGCATGGAACGGACGGAGCGAGGTGACGGAGGAGGACATAGATATTGCAGCGCAACTCGCCCTGCCGCACCGGATGAGGCGCCTGCCTTTTGAGGAGATAGGGAAACCGGAGAAGCGCATCAGGGGGGGACTCTGATGGCCGTCATGAACACCGCATTCCTTGTACTCATGCTTACCGGCAGGTGCAACCTGCGCTGCCGCTACTGCTATGTTGATGCAGGCGCTGACGGCATAGACATGTCCGGGGAAACCGCATTCAGGGCCATCGACCTGTTTGTGCCTGACACCGGCGCCGTAACTGTCGAACTGTCAGGCGGGGAACCGCTGCTCCGCTTCGACCTGATAAGGAAAATCGTTGAATATGCCGGCGCTGTCAATCCCGGCGTCCGTTTTGCCATACAGACAAACGGCACACTCCTTGATCCGGCCAAACTGCGGTATCTCTGGACACAGCGCATAGGAACAGGGCTCAGCATGGACGGAATCCCGGATGTAAACGAGAGTCTGCGCGGGGGTTCTGCCGGTGTACTCAGGGCGCTCAGGCTTATGGAAGAGTCGGGGACCGGGGTTAATATCACCGTGGTATTGACAAGGGAAAATATCGGGAAGCTGCCGCAATTTCTCCTTTTTTGCGCGGGGTTTTCCTGTGTGAGGGTGATAAACCTCGACATCCTGCGCCCGCTGGGCCGTGCCGTAAACAGCGGGCTTGTACCTGAAAAGGGTCAGATTACAGACATGGTTGACGGTATGTTCGCAATACTTTCATTTATTAATGAGAGGCGTTTCCCGCCGCTGAAGATAAGGGAGATTGCACAGGCAAAGAGGCGAAGGAATGACAAGGAGATAAAACCCTATTGCCATGGAGCCGCAGGAGATGCAGTTGCGGTAACCCCTGACGGCAGGCTGTTTCCATGTGCCTCACTCATGGATATGGATCAATACCAGGCAGGAACCGTATGGTCCCCTGATCTTTCACGGCTTCAGGGGCTGGTACAGACACCTCTATATCCTGAAAAATGCATGAGCTGTGAGCTGAGACCGGTCTGCCGCGGCGGGTGCCCCTCCCGCAGGGTTTCTATCGCAGGGGACATAAAAGATATCTGTGATGTTGAATGCCATATGCGGAAAGAGATATGGAGGAGGATCGCGGAATGAAAAAGATAAAGACAGTCGTAATTAATGCCACCGGCACGGGGATGATAAGCATGGCCGGTGCATTCCGCCGGATAGAACAGGAATATCCCGGTTGTATGGAACTGCATGCACGGACAAATGATGACCTGTTTGACTCAAAGATGATGGAGCGTTTTATCCCCCGCCTTCAGGCGGCGGACTGTGTAATCGTGATACTCCACGGCGGCAGGAAATCGTTCAGGTTTTTTGACCGGCTGATTGAGGCATCGCGGAATGCCGTGGTGTTCATCCAGCCCGGGGATGAGGACGAGACGTCCCTCTCTGCAAGATATTCCACGGAATACGGCAGTGATTACTTTAATGAGATGGCGCGGTTTATCAGGTTCGGAGGCAGGGATAACTGGACGAATCTCCTCAGGAGCCTGATAAGAAGATTCTCGGGAGAGCACATCCCCTATGACCCGCCGCAGAAGATGCCATGCGAGGGAATCTACCATCCCCGGACAGGGGTGTCAGCGACGCTTGATGAATACCTCGACACACAGGGCGCCTCCCTGAAAGAGCTTGAAGACAAAAGTATTCCCGTCATAGGTGCGTGGTTTTATCAGGGCTATTATGTAGACGGCAACCTGGAGTTTGTGGACAGCCTTGTCAATGAGATCGAGAGGCAGGGTGGCTTCCCCGTTGCATGCTTTTATAACCGTTTCCCTGACAGGATTCTGAACAACAGGGACCCCGGCTGGGTGGTGGAGAATTTCTTTCAGGCGGATGGGAAGACGATTATCCACGTGCTGCTGAGCTGCATGGTCTTTTCAATGAGGCTCACCCTCCCGCAGTACGGCGGAGTTTATGAAAAACTCGGCGTGCCCGTTCTCCAGGCTATTACACTGTTTACGACCCGCCGGGACTGGGAAGAGACGAAACGGGGGGCTTCGCCCATGGATGTCTGCATAAGCGCAGCACAGCCCGAGTTTGACGGTATCCTCATTACCCTCCCTGTCTCGACAAGGGATGCGGCGGAACAGGACATGCTTACAGGAGCGACGCTGATGAGGAATATGCCCGTGGAGGAACGTATAAGAAAGATCGTGGGCCTTGCACGGAAATGGGCCATGCTCGGTATAAAACCGAATGCTGAAAAGAGGGTGGCTGTCATCCTTCACAACTACCCCCCGCGCAATGACCGCATCGGATGCGCTGCAGGGCTTGACTCCTTTGAGAGCGTGAAAAACATTCTCGGGAGGCTGAAGGAGGAAGGGTATTCCCTTGAACGGGATTATGCATCAGGCGATGACCTTGCACGCGAGATACTTGATGGGGTTACCGCCGAGACGCGATGGCTCACCCCCGAGAGGATGGCGCGGAAGGCGGTCGACCGTATAGGGCCTGAGCAATACAGGGCATGGCATGAAAGCCTCCCCGGGAAGAACCGGCGGCATATGACAGACGACTGGGGCGACATACCCGGCGGGCTCTTTGTCCATGAAGACGAGGTTGTGGTCAACGGCGTTGTCAACGGTAATGTATACATAGGAATCCAGCCGCCGAGGGGCTTTGTTGAGCAGCCGGAAAAGATACACGACCCGCATCTTGCGCCGGGGCACCATTACATATTCCATTACAGGTGGATAAGGGATGTTTTTAAGGCGGACGCAGTACTGCATATCGGCAAGCACGGCTCCCTCGAGTGGCTGCCGGGGAAATCACTGGCGCTTTCACAGGAGTGCTATCCGGACATTTCCATCATGGACCTGCCGAATATCTATCCCTATATCATCAATGATCCCGGAGAGGGAACCCAGGCAAAGCGCCGCTCCTATGCCTGTGTGGTCGACCACCTTATCCCTGTTATGACAAATGCCGACAGGTACGAGGAACTGGCAGAGGTGGATACAAAAATACTCGAGTACATCCAGACAAAGTCAATGAACCCTGAAAGACTGCCCGTGCTTCAAAAGGAGATATGGCAACTGGCCGCAACACACAATCTTCATTCGGATATTGAGGCCTCTGAGGATGAGGCACTTTCAGACTTTGACGCTTTTGTGGAGAGGCTGCACTCCTACCTCTCCGAGGTGGCGGATACCGCCATCAATGACGGCCTCCACATAATGGGGATTGTGCCCGGGGGAGAAAGACTTGCAGAGCTTGTCACGCAACTGGTGCGGATCAAAAACGGGGATGTACCATCCCTGAGAGAGGCAATTGCAAGGCAGTGGGGATACGATTACGACAATCTCCTTCAATACAGGGGACAGGCAGACCCCACAGGCCGGTTCCCCACAAATGCCGTTGCAGTAACAGAGATACACAGGGCCGCCCTTGAAATAGTGATGGATGTGATAGAGGGGGAGAGACCCTTGTTGCGGATGAGAGCCCGGAGGTGCGCAGAGTGACGGAGTTTATAAGGGATATCGTGCTGCCAAAACTGGCACAGACCACAGGGGAGATAGATTCAGTGGCTGCCGCCCTGTCAGGAAGGCATGTCCTTCCCGGCGGCAGCGGCGCCCCTACCCGCGGGATGGTGGACATCCTGCCCACAGGAAGGAATTTCTTCTCGGTTGACCCCTTCAGGATACCGTCCCCCACTGCATGGGCCACGGGGAAGGCGCTTGGAGACGCACTTGTCGAGAGACATATAAATGAGACCGGCAGGCCTCCTGAAAGCATCGGCATGGTTATATGGGGCAGCCCCACAATGCGCACAATGGGTGAGGACATTGCAGAGGCGTTCTACCTTATGGGTGTTAAGCCGGTATGGAACAGCAGGAACGGGCGTATAGAGGGGCTTGAGGTCATACCTGCCGGGGAATTGAAATTCCCGAGGGTGGATGTGACGTTCAGGACATCGGGCTTTTTCAGGGATTCATTCCCCAACCTGATGGAACTCCTGGACGAGGCCGCGGCAATGGTGACTGCCCTCGACGAGCCCGTTGAGAAGAATTTCCTGAGAAAACACGTGCTGACAGAGGCGGAAGAGCTTGTCAGGCGCGGCATTGATCCTGAAGAGGCCCTGCGTGAGGCATCATTCCGTGTCTTCAGCGACCCGCCGGGGGTCTACGGCGCAGGCATAGCCGCGGCGATTGATGCAAAGGCATGGGAGAAGAGCGAGGATCTCGGGGAGGTATATATTGCCTGGGGCGGCTATGCCTACGGCAAAGGGGTATATGGAGAAGACATGAGGGATGCCTTCCGCAGGAGACTGTCGGACATCAGCCTTGTGGTGAAAAACGAGGACTCAAGGGAATATGATCTGTTTTCCTCGGATGACTTCAATGCCTACTTCGGCGGTTTTGTCGCAGCCGTAAAGGCGGTATCCGGGAGTTATCCACGGGCATATTCAGGAGACGCCTCCGACCCTGACAGGGTTAAATACCGCAACCTTCAGCAGGAGACAAAGCATATCTTCCGCTCCAGGATTCTCAATCCCAAATGGATGGAGGGACTAATGCGCCACGGTTACAAGGGCGCGGGAGATCTCTCAAGGGCAGTGGATATCTCGTTCCACTGGGATGCCACCTCTGACGTGATGGAGGACTGGATGTATGATGCCCTGTCTGAAAAATATGCGCTGGATGAGAAGATGCAGAAGTGGTTCAGGGAGGTAAACCCCCATGCCCTGCAGAACATCACCGAGCGGCTGCTGGAGGCAGTCAGCCGAGGGATGTGGAATGCCTCCGGGGAAATGAAAAAGAGGCTTGAGGATGCATATCTCGATATAGAGGGGGATGTTGAGGAGAGGACCGATGCCTGATCTGCCGGGGTTGAAGCCCCTGAGATACCCCGGCGCACAGGGCTTTCACTCAACTACAACCCCAAAAAGTCTGACAACTTTTCGGGGACCCCTGTTCTCGACAGGCATTCTGCCTGTCTCCGAGGTTTTCGCTTTCAGCGAAAAAAACCGTTCAGGCCCTGCACCCCGGGGTATCTCATCATTCAGGTGCTTGAGCCTTTTTTTCTTCCTGCTGGCACTGCTTGTTCTTGTTCAGGGGTGCTCAAGGGAGCAGGCCGGCGGTCAGGTGTATTTTGTACGTGACGGACTTGCCGTGGAGCTGGCCGGGCTTAAGATGGTTACAGTCCGCTCAAAAGGGAGAGAGGTTTTCAGATGGCTGAAGGGCGAAGGGGTTGAAGGAGCGGTGCTTTTTGCAAACAGGAAACTGCTCCTTCCCCTTGAATGGAGCCCGGGCATGGAATACAGCGTGGATGCCCGCGGCAAAGATTCAAGGTTTACAGGCAGGCTCACTGCCCCGCTTAAGCCTTCGCCCATGCCGATTTACAGTGTGGAACTGGAAGAGGTCGTACCCTTCAGCATTGACGAGGGGGCGGCGCCCGATACATTCGTGAAGTTCTCCGGCGACGGCGAATACCTTGCAATCGGCAGCTTCCACGGCTATCTCAGGGTAGTGGACATGACAACGGGTAAGGTCATCTTCTCAAAGAAGATCGCCGAGGGTATGGTCAAGCGTATCGGATGGGGGGAGATAGCCGGCCGAAGGGTTCTCTATGTCGGGGAGCAGTCGCCCGACGGCTATATCTACTGTCTTGATGCAATGACAGGCAGGGAGATATGGAAGTACCGCCTGGCCGACGACATTGAGACATCAAGGCCGGAGAGGGAAAATGACCGTTATGCAATATATAAATTCCCGGGCGTCTACCAGTTAAAGGTGCTTCCTGCCGGGGATGTGGTTGTAGCCGGCACGCACGGATGGGACACTGAAGGTAAAAGGCGTTACAGGTCTCTGGTCTACCGGTTTGACGGCGGGACCGGCAGGATAAAGTGGCGGTGGCCGTCAGACAGGACCCTCCCTTACGGCCTCACCTGGTTTGACATGTCAGCCGCAGGTGAGAAGCTTCTGCTCCTGACATCGACATGGCGCCCCCCCGGACAGAAGGATTCGCTATATGAAAACGGCGCCCTCTACTGCCTCAGCGGAGACAGCGGAACATTGCTCTGGGAGTACAAGGTGCCTCCCCTGAAGCCGTATTACAGGAGCGCCACTGCGTGGCAGGGAGTCGCGCTCTCTGCGGACGGCAGGTATGCGGCAGTCGGGCTCAATGACGGCAGGGGAATGTTCTTCGATACAGAAAGAGCCGTAAAGACAGGGGGCAGGAGATTTCCGCGGAACAGCCCCGTGTGGGTGAAGGAAATCGGCACACCGGTGCTTATAGGGGACATACCCGTCTCATCTCCTGTAAGTTATGCCGCGGTCGGCAGGGAAGAGGTCTACTTTGTCCTGCCCGGCACATCCATACCCTCCGGCGCGGTAAAAGGCAAGGTGCAGAAACCGGCGCCCCATCCCGCTGCCGGACAGCTTTATGCCTTTGGTTTTGACGGCAGGCTGAGGTGGAAGTGGAAGTCTTACGGCTCCATGCAGGGCATCTATCTCTCCGGGAACAAGAGGTGGCTCTTCACCGTCAATGCCCTTGCCGGGATGGCGGGCTCCCGCAGGGGCGGACCGGCGTCACCCTTTGGAGTCACGCTCTTTGATACATCGGGCAGGCCGGCGGAAACAGGCAAACCGGTCTATCTCTATCCCACTGAAGGTCCTGTATTTTTTATGGCCGATATCTCTGAAGACGGCAGGTACATTGCGCTCGTGGAAGTGCCGTTTGCCGACGAAAAAGGCATACAGAAGGGAAGCTACCGGGTGCATATAATCCACTGATGAGAAAGGGCGGGGTATTTTTCATGGCAGGCATTATTCTTGTACTGGTTGCAGGCACGGGCGTTACCGCATGGTACTTTTCCGCCCCGCGCGGAGCCCTGCGCGGGGCAGATGTGAAGTTTGTCCCTGACGGTGCATTTCTTACCCTGCCTTACCCAGCAAGGGTCAGAAATGTCAAGGTCGAGGGAAGGGATGGTGTGATACTCTCACGCCGCAGCGGCGGTGTAAAAAAGGAGAGACTGTGGCTTGTGTTTGACTGGGAGGGCGGAAGGGATTATACCTTCACGGTCTCCACTGATGAGGGGGATACAGTGATTGAAAAAACCTCCCCCGCCAATGACTACACTGCCGCCGTACAGTTCTCTGTGCCGTTCACATCAATGGCGGAGTTGACGTCCCCCGCGATATTCGGGAAGGAAACCGCGGCATCGACTACGGCGATCGAAAACAACGAGCTTACATCAGCCCTGATTGTCACTGCCTACCGGCAGGGTGAAAGCACGGTCACAGGCACGGTCACAATCCCCTCAGGAATAGAGGTCACGGCATATCCGCAGGACCGGGAAACCAGAATAACCTACGGGGAAAAAGAGACTGTCATACACTTCAGGACGACACTCTCCGTTGCCTACGGGAGATTTTACATGCCGCTGCGTATACGTATGCCGCGTGAAGGCGAGTATCGCCTCCATGCGGCGGTTGCCTTTAAAAGGGCAGGCGGCAGGGAGTCTTTCTTCAGCAGGACTGTAACCGTTAAAGTCGTCACGCAGGAATCCCTGGCCGCTGCAATAAGGCTTCTCAGGATATCAATGCCAGCCGGCATTCAGGGGATGGCCCTCCGGCAGTATGCAGCGGACACGCTCTACATACAGCCGGCTGTATTTAAAAGACTCGGCCGTTTCTTCGGCGTTGAGCCGGAGTATATTGACTACAATCATCCCTTTACATACCAGGGCCTTGTCCTGGAAAACACCGGGACCGGCAGCATCGCCCTGCTCATTAATTCCGCTGTATATTACACTGACCGTAACATCACGCCCCCGGCATTCATACCGCCCGACTCAGCAACAGGCGGGATAAAAGACGGGACGGTCACCGTGACAGCGGTGCTGCCGCCCGGAGAAAAAACGGCGGTGGTGATGCCTGTTTATCTGACGTCCGACCCCCTGCCCGGAGAGTACCGCAGGGTTTTAAAACTCATCCCCATGGGTTCGGCCCTCCCTGTTGCAGAATATGAGTTTCCCTTCCATGTCACATCCATGAACCTGACTGCATGGACATTCACCCTGATTGCAGTATTCCTGAGCCTGACCGCCACACTGGTCTTTATCATTAGGTTCAGAAAGATAGTGGCGCGCATGAAGGTGAGGTGGCTGGTGATTATCTCACTGTACGGGGCCATGACCTTTGTGGTATCAAATGTCCCTGTGCGCATATTCGGATCATTTCTTTCGGCGGTGGCAGGCCCTTTCAGTGTATTTTTTACAGGTTTTTTCTCTGCGCTGCTCTACTGGACCCTGCTCGTCTCCCTTGTGAGACTCCTTCCACGGCCGGGCACCGTCACGTTTGCGACACTTGTCCGTTACATGCTGAACGGCATCATGTTCGGCGGCTTCCAGCTGGCGGATATACTCTTTACAGGCACGGGTATTGTTGCAAAGGAGGCGGCATTTTACGTCTCCGGCCTCACGCGCAGGGGAGAGGGTTTCAGGTGGAGCAGGTGGTCCGTCCTTTACCTTGCGCTATGCCTCTCCATTGCGGATGCATTTATCACCCTGACAGGGCTATACCTGCATATGGTCCTGTACAGGCTCTATTTTGCCGGCTGGTATATCACCCTGAACGTCGTCATCAACAGCCTGGTTTATACCTTTGCGGCAACCTTCAGCGGCCGGCGGTTCAGCGACAGGCTGAAATGGGAGGATGGATAGGGATGATTTACGGGACCGGCGGTTTCAGCGGGGCGGGAGGAAGACACGGCGTCCTTGCGCGTCTTGACCCGCGAGTCAAGATACTCTGCCTGCTCTGCATATCGGTCTTTTCCGTGATACTCGAAAACACGGTCTCTCTTCTCGTGCTCTTTTCCCTGTCATGGATACTCGTGGCCGTTGAGCGGATGCAATGGCGCAACGTGCGGATGCTGCTCCTTCTTGTCGGCCTGACGGTATGGGGCACGATGTTCTCACAGTCCGTCTTTTACTTTGAAGAGCCGAGGACCGTGCTCGTCAATATTGTAAGTGCGGACACCCCTCTGATCGGCAGGTGGACAGGCGATATAAATATCTACCGCGAGGGATTCCGTTACGGTGCCGTACAGTCACTGCGGTTTGCATCGATGATGGTCTATGGATTCATCTTCTGCTGGAGCACGGACAGCGGCAAGATGCTCTCAGGCATGGTGCAGTTAAAGGTCCCGTATGTGATTGCATTTATGACCGTGACCGCGCTCAGGTTTATTCCGGCGATAATGGACGAGGTCGCCACCGTCTCCCTTGCCATGCGCATGAGGGGCAGGAGGGTGCTCTCCCCCAATCCGGTGAGGCTGGCCGGAAACTGGCTGAAACTGATACGGCCCGTGTTTATCAACTGCTACAGGAGGTCGAATATACTTTCACTCTCAATTCAGTCAAGGGCTTTTCAGCCTTCGGCTGCCCGCTCAACTGCCGAAATCCGGCAGCTTGGGAAGGGAGAAAAGGTGCTTCTCTCCATTGTCCTTCTGAGCACAACAGTCCTTGTGCTGCTGAAGATACTTTATGGTCTTTATCTCTGGGATGTTCTTTACGTATCACGGTTACGGGGGATCTACGAGATCTCCAGATTATATCTGTAATGGAGGAGTATATGCTTTTGGAAAAGTTTTATGATGCAATCGAGGTCCACAGGGAGGAGAAGATTATCTATGTCAGGTTTTTGTCTCCCCACAGGGTTATATCCACCTGCCGTCTGGATGGCGGACTCAGGGATGACCTGGAGTATATCTATAACCACCAGGCGTGTGAACCCGCGGGACACTCCCGTGAATCACACGGGAGGATGAGCTCTGATCCGGCCGGATACCGTAAGTCTGTATGTGAGCGGTACGGGCTTCCGCCTGAAAAGAGTGCTTCCCTTGGTACGGCTGCAAATATGAATAATGCAGCCATAGTGTCTGAAAAGTTCCGTGATTTAGAGG
>WFVK01000230.1 GCA_015491705.1 Nitrospirota bacterium
CTGTATATGATGGGTGTGTACTTAAACAAACAGTCGAATATGGCAAGGAAAATTCGCTGATTGGACGCAGCCATCCGCTACTTCCTGAACAAGGGGCATAAAGAAATAGATTAGACTTGATCTGACACTCCTTGATAAAATGGCAGTTAAAAAAAGAAAGGAGAAGTCAGATGACAGTGGAGCAAAAGATTATCAAGAACAAAATGATTGCCTCTCTTTCAACGTTAGCCTCATTTCTGCCTCCCATCCTTTCTTCCCGAGAGGCTATTGTCTTATTTTTCGGATAGATTTTTAAATGAGGCAATTCGGCCACTTGCAACGCAATGGCCTGCATGCTATCATAATGTCGTATCAATACTTGGGTATCATCCGGCCCGTGTCCCCATCCGGCCCGGCCCCGGAATCAGCAGGTTCGCCGGAGGTGCGGGAATGACAATCTTATACGGCACGGTATTACAACGCCGGCACTGCAAGAGGATGTGCGATGATGGAAAACATACTCATCAATCAATCGGTTGCGATTCTTTGCGACGGCAATAACATTGAACGCAGTATCCATGACCTTTCGGGGTCAAAGAATACAATGATCAACTTTGACACATTGATCCCGAAACTGCTGAATGACAGGGGCCTTAACAGGCTGCTCTATTTCCGCGAGGGGAAGGCCATTTCGTCCAAATTCGCTGAAAGACTTCACGAGAATTATTACGGCTCGGTTGTTCCATGTCACAAGTCCGCGGATATCCCGCTTTCCATCAAGGCGACACAACTTGCCTCAAAGGTTGACACCATTATCATCATGTCAGGTGATGCGGATTTCGTGGACCTGGTGCTGCATCTGAAGGGGGAAGGCGTAAGGGTGGAGATCGCCGCTGTAAGACAGACAACGGCGAGGATATTAATTGATGAGGCAGACTACTTTCATGAAATAACCAAGGAAGACTGGTTCGTATACAAAGCCCCCCGAAAGGCGATGTTAAAGAGAAAATAAGCAAAGCCTCTCCGTGCCGGTTTATGCAACATCAATGTCCGGCCCTGAACGGATGTCCCTCCGGCAGAAGTCCTGTTTTTTTCATGCCTTCAACCCAGGCTTAATCCCTTCTTGCTTTTGGTAGACAGCCAAGGCATAACCCCCGCCATCATCCATCGTTAAACAGGTTTTTTCGGCAGCATCAGGCTTTTTGCCGCCCTCGTGTGGGGAATCCCCCTATTTAGCGGCCTTTTACAACATCCGATAAGAACTGCAAGGGGAAAAAAACAAGGACAGGAGGTATTTATCCGGCCGTGGAGAAAAACGGCTGGATATCATTATTGGAAACTTGCAATTATGCAATTCGGCCCCGGCATCAGGCGCAACTCCGTGAACCTGACACACGTATGGGCTGAAAAGCAGGGAGAACATGATGGATGTACAGTTGGGCGTCCCTGTATCAGGGGATGAGAAAAAGACGAAAGAGCAACTTATAGCTGAACTGAACGATTTGCGGCTGCAGGTCGACAGGCTGAAAATATCGGAGAGCAACTTCAAAAAGGCAGAGAAAGAGATTCTCCAGGCACAGGAGCTTCTTATCAGGGAACACCGAAAGCTGGACAATGCCTTCAGGCTCGTGGAGAATGCAAAGAGGGAATGGGAAAGGACCATGGATTGTGTGGGTGACATGATAATCCTGACCGACAAAAACGGAATCATCAGGAGATGCAACCGCTCATTTGCGAAATTTACGGGGATGCCCTACCAGATGATTATCCAGAAAGACTGGGAAGAGTTTCTCCGTGAAAACAACATGGAGGTCAGGACACGCTACGGCAAAAGCACCGAGGTCTTTCAGCGCTCCACCGGCAGATGGTTCGAGATCAACACATATCCATACACCGACAGTCACCTGAAGTCACCGGGGACCGTCATAACGATCCATGACAACACCGAACTGAAGGTTGTTGCGGAAGAACTCATGAATTCAAACAGGGTAATCAATGAAAACAGGGAAAAACTCCGCTCCGGCCTCAGGGAGATAACGGCGCTCATACAGAATGTTACAAAGCAGATCGACTACGGAGTCAGGTTCTTCAATCCGAACCTGGACAAATGCTATGAAGTGAGAAACTGCAAGAGGACGAAATGTGTCTGTTTCGGCAAGGGCGCTGTTCGATGCTGGCAGACGGAAGGCACCCTCTGCAGGGGAGGAAGGCGGGAATCTTTCGCGGACAAATATGAGGTATGTTCTGCCTGTGTGGTGTTTAAAAAGGCCACTTCAGACCCTGTATACCAGATAGGGGAACACTTCAACAACATGATGCACGTGCTGGAGATGAAAAACAGGGAGCTTGAAGATGCATATGCTGAACTGAAGAGCACGCAGACAAGGATACTCCAGCAGGAGAAGATGGCATCCATCGGCCAGCTTGCCGCAGGCGTTGCGCATGAGATCAACAATCCCATGGGGTTTATATCGAGCAATCTCGCCACGCTCGGCAAGTATGCCGCAAGGCTTGCCGGATTCATCCGGGAGCTTACCGGGATTGCGGAAGAGTTCGGCGGACAGGAACAGCTCGCCGCTGTCAGAGAGCATAAAAAACAGTGGAAAATCGACTATATACTCGATGATATCGAGCCTCTGATCGATGAATCCCTTGAGGGAGCGGAGAGGGTGAAGACCATCGTTCAGAATCTCAAGACATTTTCAAGGATCGACGAGGCTGACTGCAAGCCGGCTGATATCAACGACTGCATTGAAGGCACGTTGAGTATCGTCTGGAACGAACTCAAGTACAATGCGTCCGTTAGAAAGGATTACGGGGAACTTCCCCTGACAATGTGTCACCCCCAACAGCTCAACCAGGTATTCATGAACCTCCTTGTCAATGCCGGCCAGGCAATAGGAAGTCATGGTGACATCGTAATAAAGACATGGAGCCGCGAAGGGTCAATCTATGTATCGATATCCGACACCGGCAGCGGCATACCGGAGGACAAACTGAGCAAGATATTTGAACCCTTTTACACGACCAAGGAAGTCGGCAAGGGCACGGGCCTCGGTCTCAGCATAACCTATGAGATAGTGAAAAAACACAACGGCGAGATAATGGTCGAGAGCGAACCCGGCAAAGGCACCACCTTTACAGTAAAGGTGCCTGTAGTGGAGGCATCGTAACCATGGAGGAACAGATAAAAATTCTCTGTGTGGATGATGAAAGAAATGTCCTGAGGTCTCTCCGGAGACTCCTTCTTGATTCCGACTATGAGATTCTCACCGCGATGTCCGGAGATGAGGGGCTTGCGCTTCTCGGCAGGGAGTCGCCGGTGCAGATCGTCATTTCCGACTACAGGATGCCGGGGATGAACGGTGTGGACTTCCTGAAAGAGGTCTGCCAGCACTGGCCCCATACAGTCAGGATAGTCCTTTCAGGATATGCGGATGCCTCCGCCATTGTGGGCGCCATCAATGAAGGGCAGATCTACAAGTTTATCCCAAAGCCATGGAACGATGATGAACTGAAAGTGGCGATATCCAATGCCCTTGACCGCTACTTTATGCAGCAGAAGAATATTCAGCTCACCATGGAACTGGAATCCAAAAACAGGGAACTCCGGGAGATAAACGACAATCTCGAGAGAATCGTCGAGGAAAAGACGGAGGATCTCATAATGCATAACAGGATACTGGCATGTTCACAGAATATCCTTGATTCACTGCCTGTCGGTGTGGTGGGTATAGACCCCGACGGCTTGATAGTGCAGTGCAACAGGAAGGGACAGGAACTCATAGGCGGCGATGAAGACAACCTGATGGGGATGGACAGACGAAGCACGTTTTCCGAGGAGATAAACGGTCTTATTGAACGGATCGCGGAACAAGGGGAGATTCTGGGGTATATCTCGGAAAACGGCTCCACCATCAGGGTCAAGGGTGTGCACATGAAATATCCGGGCGGCCAGGACGGCATTATTTTGGCATTTGATGAGGTGACCGCCGATGAATGATGATATTGTACTGCTTGTCGATGATGAACGAAACATCCTGAACTCCATAGAGAGACTCTTCAGCGAAGATGACCTGAGCATCCTCAAGGCCGGTAATGCCGAGGAAGCGCTGGAATTGGTCAGAAACAGAAATATAGCAGTACTCGTCTCCGACAACCACATGCCCGGGATGAAGGGGATAGACCTCCTCTCAACAGTGAGAACAGTCTCCCCGGATGTGGTGAGGATACTCATGACCGCATATGCAGACCTCCCCACCGCGATCGAGGCGATCAACAGGGGGGAGGTCTTCCGTTTTATAGTGAAGCCGTGGGACGACGATGACTTCATACGCACGGTCAAAGAGGGGATCGACCGCTTCCGCATTGTACGCGCACTGAAAAGGGCGGACGAGGCCACACTGCTGTCCCTTGCCCGGACGATCGAGCTGAAGGACAAGTACACGAAGGGGCACTGCGACAGGGTGGCCTCATATGCCGTGGCGATTGCCGGGGCACTGAATCTTCCCGGAGAGACCGTAAGGGATATAAGGTACGGGGGCTGGCTCCATGACTGCGGGAAAATCGGCATACCCGGCTCCATTCTCAACAAACCCGGCGCCCTGGATGATGATGAATTCGATCTGATAAAAAAACACCCTGCCTGGGGAGCTGATGTCGCAAGACAGGCGCAGTTGTCGCAGGTGATTGTAAATATCATCCTCCATCACCACGAAAGATTTGACGGAAAGGGCTACCCTTCCGGCATCGGCGGAACCGATATCCCGGTAGAGGCAAGGATCGTCGCGGTAGCCGATGTGTTTGACGCCCTTACCTCGGACAGGTCCTACAGAAAGGCCTATTCCATGAAAAAAGGCATGGAGATAATCCGGTCAATGAGAGGCAGCAGCTTTGATCCTGAGATAGCCGATCTTCTCCCGTTGCTTATTCGTGAATACGGGGAGGAATCACGGTGAATACCGCGGCAAACGATATCCCCCTGCGGATACTGATCGTTGATGATGAAGAGAACATTCTCCGCTCCCTCAGGCGGTTACTGGCAAATGAAGAGTTCGAGGTCCTTACCGCAATATCAGGGGAGGAGGGGCTGAAGATTCTGAGTGAAAATACTGATACGGCCCTCATAATATCGGACCAGAGAATGCCGGGACTGTCGGGGGTGGATTTTCTTGAACAGGCGAGGAAGCTGGCGCCTGATGCCAGCAGGATAATTCTCACCGGGTATGCTGATGTAAACGCAGCCATAGACGGAATAAACAAGGGTGGCGCATACAGGTATGTAACAAAGCCCTGGAAGGATGAGGAACTGACAGGGATTGTACACGAAGCGCTGCTGAGATTCGTCCTGATAAAAGACAATCAGAGACTCACGAGGATTGTCAGAAACCGGAATGAGGAGCTGAAAGAATGGAATTCGCGGCTTAAGGCCCTGGTGGAGGAACAGACCCGCGGGATTCGCAGGCAGAATGAGGAACTGAAGAGGCTGAACGAGAGTCTTGAAAACAATTTGCGGGACACGATCACCGCTTTCTCCGGCCTGATCGAACTCAGGGATGCACAGGGAGGAAGCCATTCAAAAAACGTGGCCGAATTATCCGTCAGGGCGGCAAGGCGTGCGGGCCTGTCCGAAGATGAGATACAAACCATCTCAACAGCCTCCCTGCTTCATGATATAGGCAAGATCGGCATTCCGGACATACTGCTTGCAAAAGACATGGATGAAATGGAGTCTGAGGAACAGGCTGTCTATGCACAGCACCCCGTAAGGGGACAGGCCGCTATTGACCCCATCGGGGCATTAAGAGACGCAGGGGTGCTCATAAGGCATCACCATGAGTGGTTTAACGGCAGGGGCTTCCCCGACGGGCTCGCCGGTAAAAAAATACCCCTGGGGGCAAGGATTATCTCGATCGCGGACTTTGTCGACCGCACTGTAAGGGGATTCAGAGGGGACAAGGCCATTGAATTTGCACTGAAGAAAGTAAAGGAATATGCTGGCGAAAGGTTCGACGGCAGGCTGTGTCCGCTGATGGAGTCTCCTGCAAGAGAGCTCTACAGGGGTTTTGCCCGGGAGGCGGAGTTCGTTGAGATGCAGTTGTGCCCGAAAGACCTTCGCGCCGGAATGGTCGTATCGCGGGACGTCAGGACAGGGACAGGTCTTCTGATACTGAGTGTCGGCGTGAAGCTTGATGAGAAAAATATAAAGTCGCTCAGACGCTCTTACCAGATTGACCCGTCAAGGAGCGGGATATTTGTCAGGGTCCGCAGGTGAGGAGGAAAGGCGTTGCGGCTTGCGGGTTGTTTGCAGGGGTGAAGTATGATCGAGTATAACGAGATTGACAACAGGATGCTGCTTAAGCTGGTCTACTACGGCCCTGCCCTTTCCGGCAAGACCACCAACC
>WFVK01000231.1 GCA_015491705.1 Nitrospirota bacterium
GTCTTGTTCTCTTCAGTGAGTTTGGTCAACGGCTCCCTGAAGACCTGATTGAAATGCCTGCCGATCACATCCCTTGCGTTTAAGCGCAGTATATGTTCGGCCGCCTGGTTTATGCTTTTAATCTTCATCCCGTTATCCACGCTTATAACACCGCTTGGGACGCTCTGAAGAATATGGTCGTTATAGGCCTCTATACGGCCCGCCTTTTCCTCTGCGAACGCCTTTAATTTTTCAAGCTCCTTTTCCTTTTCCTTGAGCTTTGCAACAAGCTCATGAAAGGTGTCTACAACAAAACCGACTTCAGAGCTTCTCTCGCTGCTCCGGGATGTCCTGAGTATCTTTTTCTGTTTAACAATATAACTCCTTATCAATATGATAAATGCCGCAATGATTAAAAGGCCGCCGCCGGCGAGTATCTTCCTGTTGCCTTCAGAGGCGGGGACCAGGATCATCCCTATCAGCAGGCCGGAAAACGCAAACAGTGTTATCACCAGAAATCTCACGAAAGAGGAAGAATTATTCTGCATGGCTCATACCGTACATAAACGGCGGGGGGCGCCGCGGCAAAAGAACAAATATTTTATCTCCGGATAAAAGAATTTCATCTACTACTTATATTAACGATGCCACTGAAAAAAGCAAGCCCTCAAGATTTATCCGCGATAATCCGAAATACAGTGTAACATGCTCATGGAGCGAAACGGGCTTTTGCCGGCTAAGAATTGACGGAAAGAATTTATGTCCAGGTGGAAAAGCATAGGACAACTGCTGCTGGAATACGGGCTGACCGATGATGAGGGCCTGAGAGAGGGCCTCAAGATGCACAAGGCGAGCGGCATCAGACTGGGCGAGGCCATGGTGAAACTCGGGAAGGTCAGCAGGGATGACATCAACTGGGTGCTGAGCAAACAGCTCGACATCCCTTTTGTCATTGTTGAGGATGTTATCCCGAATGATGAACTGATGGGCAAATTCTCAAGGCAATTCCTGATCGAAAACCGGATAATCCCCCTGCATGAAACTGATGAGCAGATAACGATAGTCACGGACGACCCCCTGAATGACACTGCCATAGACTTCATACGCAATTCCTTCGGGAAAAAAGTTAACGTATCCACAGGCAGCGGGAGAAAGATCGAGAGAGTCCTGAAGAAGGCCTATGAAAAAGCAACCCTTCCGGAATTAATCGCCTCACTTGAAGGCATTATTGAAAGGATCAGGGAGACATCTTTCTACCGCATGGATTTTTTGCCCGGCAAAACCTCCTGCAGGATCAATATATTCGGGGCGGGCATCTCAAAAAATATTGCGATACTGCAGGGAGCATTTACAAAACAGGACATATTCGCCGCGTTCGACAGCCTGGATATCCCCTTTCTGTATAATACTTTCACCGCTGACAACAACCTCTTTCTGTCGGTCTATCCGGTAGTGAACACGCTGGAACCGACAGGCAGGCCGGTGATTGCCGGCAAATACGGTTTATGTCTCCCCGCTGATATCACCTTCACTGATACGGCCATCCACGGAGTTGCAGGCTTTTTCCGGTCGGACAGTCCTGTTCAGGGGTATGGATATTTTGCAACAAGAAAAGGCGGCCCTGTCTCTGAAAACTCGGTGTCCGTCATCGATGCGGCGCCGGAGGATTTCAGGGAGTGTTACATCGATGCATATATACCCGAGAAATGCCCCTCCTGCAGGGGAGACGGGTGTGAGGGGTGTAACGACCTGGGATACCGATTCAGTGTGATGGAGGGTTTGTTTTCCTCGGATGATTTAAACGAGAGGTTGAAACAAGGCAGAGATGGCAAATATTAATTCTTTTTTCGATTACATGATTCAACAAAATGCAAGTGACCTGCATCTGAGCGCGGGATCAAAACCCAAGATAAGAATCCACGGCGAGCTCCGGGACATGGATCATCCCGAACTGACGAACGAGGAACTGAGGGACCTTCTTTTTGAGATCACAACCGAGGAACAGCAGAAAACATTCCTTGCCAGAAGGGACCTGGATTTTGCGTATGAACTCCCAGGTATCGCGCGATTCAGGGCGAATTATTTTGACCAGAAGAGGGGCATGGGGGCTGTATTCAGGGTTATTCCCACTAATATACTCTCTGTGGAGGACCTGGGCCTGCCGCCGCAGATACTGAAGCTGACGGACCTGAGCAGGGGTCTCGTGCTGGTGACCGGGCCCACCGGAAGCGGAAAGTCCACCACCCTGGCCGCCATTATAGATTACATAAACACGCACAGGAAAGATCATATACTGACGATCGAGGACCCTGTTGAGTTCGTCCATGAGAACAAGGGCTGCTTGGTCAACCACCGGGAGATAGGCAATCATACCGACTCTTTCGCCACCGCCCTCAGGGCCGCCCTGAGAGAGGACCCCGACGTTATTCTCGTTGGCGAGATGCGCGACCTGGAGACCATAGAGCTTGCAATAACCGCCGCAGAGACAGGGCACCTCGTCTTCGGGACACTGCATACGAACTCCGCTGCCAAAACCATCGACCGCATAATAGACGCCTTCCCCGCAGGGCAGCAGGCGCAGATCAGGACCATGCTCTCGGAGTCTTTAAAGGGTGTCGTCTGCCAGCAGTTGCTGAAAAGGAGCGACCAGCCGGGACGACTGGCCGCCCTCGAGATACTGTTCTGCAAGACAGCGGTTGCCAATCTGATCAGGGAGGGCAAGACCTTCCAGATTCCCTCTGTGATGCAGACAGCCAAAGGCGAAGGCATGCAGCTTATGGATCAGGCGATCATGGAGTTTCTGATGCAGAAAAAGGTCTCGCCGGAAGAGGCATATCTGAAGGCCAATGATAAAAACGCCTTCCAGAGATTTCTGAAGAAGCCCTGACCTTTAAAATAGCGCGGGGCAGGCTCTCCTGCCGGTGTATGCAGGATTATAAAGTTAACCTTAACGTTGCATAAACCGGCTGGAGAGCCCGTCGTAAAACCTTTATAAAGCGATGGGATATTGGAAATACGTCTCTGTTGCAGGAA
>WFVK01000232.1 GCA_015491705.1 Nitrospirota bacterium
AATCGCAGATAAAGCTTTTCCGCCGGGCTCTCCGGCATGCGGGCGATGGTATTATGCAACTGTAAGGTTTACTGAACGAATATCCCGCGCGTTTCTGCCTGAATCTGCTCCAACCCTTGAAAAAACTCAGCGTTATTGATAAATTAAGCTTCAACAACATATTCATGCCGCTGATCCTGCGGCAGGCAAGAGATTATGAGTGAACTTAAAAAATTGAGAGAAAAGATCGACGAGATCGATCTCAGGATACTTGAGTTATTAAACAAGAGGGCGGAGATCGTCCTTGATGTAGGCAAGGCCAAGAAGAGCAACAACCTGAGTATTCATTCCCCGGAGCGGGAGCGGGAGATTTTCAACAGGCTCAAGGAGGCGAATCCCGGCCCGTTTCCGAACAACGCCCTCAGGCTGATTTATGAGGAGATACTTTCAGCCTCGCTTTCACTGCAGCAGAAGCTGAAGGTGGCCTACCTGGGGCCTTCTGCAACATTCACCCATCTGGCGGCCTGCAGGCGGTTCGGCTCTTCCACCGAATACCTGCCCGAGAGCACGATAAAGGCGGTATTCGATGCCGTCTACAGGGGCAAGGCCCGGTACGGCGTGGTTCCTGTTGAAAATTCCACTGAGGGGGTGGTCAACTACACCCTTGATATGTTCATAGATTCGGATCTCCAGATTGCAGATGAGATAATGCTGGAGATATCGCACAATCTCCTGTCAAAGACCGGGAAAAAGGAAGACATCAGGAAAATCTATTCCCATCCCCAGCCGAGGGCCCAGTGCAGGGAATGGCTTGAAAAGAACTGTCCGGGCATTCCGATTATTGAAGAGATGAGCACCGCGGCGGCGGCCCGCCGCGCGGCAAAGGACAGCTCCGCGGCTGCTGTTGCAAGCGAGCTCGCCGCCTCTGTCTACAACCTGAAGTTTGTTGAAAAAGGCATCGAGGATTACAAGACAAACTACACACGTTTTCTTGTGATTGCAAAGGAATCGCCCAGGAGGACGGGCAGGGACAGGACATCTATCATGTTTTCAGTGAAGGACCAGCCCGGCGCCCTCTACCTGATACTCAGGCCGTTTGCCAGGCACAAGATAAATCTCACGAAGATCGAATCAAGGCCGTCAAAGAGAAAGGCATGGGAATACATTTTCTTTGTGGACATGGAAGGGCATGTGGAGGACAAGGCGGTCAGGAAGGCCATAGAAGACGTGAAGAAAGAATGCCTGTACTTTAAGGTGCTTGGCTCCTACCCTTCTGCAGAATAGAAAAGGTTTGCCGAGAAGTTAACCCTCCCCGGACTTCCCCGTCGAGGGGGGGATATTTTTCCAGATGATAAGCGCTCCGGAACATATAAGAACGATAAAACCCTATTCACCGGGCAAGCCGGTGGAGGAGCTCGAGCGGGAGCTCGGGATCACCGGCTCTGTCAAGCTTGCCTCCAATGAAAACCCCGCAGGCCCTTCGCCCCTTGCCGTCAAGGCCATGCGTGAAAGCGCCGGCTCGCTGAACAGGTATCCTGACGGCGGTTGTTATTACCTCAGGGAGGCATTGTCCGCAAAGCTGAGGATAAGACCCCGGGAATTGATTTTCGGCAACGGCTCCAACGAGATCATCGAACTGGCGGTCAGGACGTTTCTGGCCCCGGGCGACGAGGTGATCTCCGCGCACCCGTCCTTTGTGGTTTATTCCACGATCGTACAGGCAGCAGGAGGCAGGAACATAATCGTTCCGCTTAAAGACATGCGGCACGACCTTGAGGCAATGGCCTCGGCGATAACGGACAGGACGAAGATCATTTTCATAGCGAATCCCAACAACCCCACCGGCACGATCAACACGCGCGCGGGGATGGATTCCTTCATGGAAAAGGTTCCTCCCGGTATCCTCGTGGTCATTGACGAGGCCTATTATGAATATGTTACTGCCGCGGATTACGCGGACGGCATGAAATACTTCAGGCAGGGCAGGGATTTGCTTATCCTGAGGACATTTTCTAAAATATACGGTCTGGCAGGGCTCAGGATAGGCTATGGCATCTCGAGGGCCGGAATAACCGCGGAGATGGACAAGGTACGCCAGCCTTTTAATGTGAATTCACCGGCGCAGAAGGCCGCAGCTGCAGCACTGGGCGATACCGGGCATATAGAAAAGACAAAAAGGATAAACGAAAGGGGAAAGAAATATCTCTACAGGGAACTGTCGAAATTAAAGATAAGGTATGTGCCCACAGAGGCTAATTTCATATATATGGTTTTCGGAAAGAACACAGCCCGCCGATTATACAATGCCCTTTTGAGAGAAGGTGTGATTGTAAGGCCGGTCGGACCGTCCGAACTACGTGTAACCATAGGGCTGCCGGGGGAAAATAAAAAATTCATAGAGGCATTAAGAAAAGTTATATCGGCCTGAAAAACCGGAAAATTTCCTGCTGTTTGATTTATAATCAGTATCTGCCGGCATCCCGGATTTAAATCTTTACATTAGCCCTGACCTTAATGTTGCATAAACAGGAGGGGAGAGCCCGCCGTAAAACCCTGTTTAAGGTTCAGAGGCTGTAGGTTCAGGGTTCAACAGATGAGCAATATGATATCCCCTTTCCCTGCGGGAGAGGATCAGGGAGAGGGGGGAAGGGAATCCTGTCGGGACAGGCAATGAAGAAGGCAGAGACTCACCGCCTGTCACCCCGAACGAAGAGAGAGGTCTTATAACTCATCGACAGCGAAAGATTTCTCCCTCCGGCCGGAAAGACGGATGCAGACATCTTCACAGTCCTGCAGGAGACCCGCGGAAGAAACTGTTTTTTAAAATGCAACTTTATGTCTTTAAATGACTTTTTCAAAAATCTTGTTGAAATCTCTTGACATTAATAAAACATATCAGAGGGGGTCGTCATGGATATTATCGTACTGAAACCGAAAGTCACGGCAAAGGAGCTTCGCCATATTGTAAAAAAACTCGAGAGCATGGGTTTTAAGGCCAATATCTCCAAGGGCACCGAGAGAACCGTCATCGGTGTTATCGGCGATACATCAAAGATCACCGAGGATGAGAGCAATGCATTTGCCTCAATGGCGGGAGTGGAGACAATACACAGGATCATCCAGCCGTTTAAACTGGCAAGCAGGGACTTCAGGTCCGGCAACACCACCTTCAGGGTCGGCAGGCATACAATAGGAGGCAAAAAGATACAGGTGATAGCAGGCCCCTGCGCTGTTGAGAACCTGCCCACACTCCTGGCAATAGCCCGTGAAGTCAAGAAGGCCGGGGCATCGTTTATAAGGGGAGGGGCATTCAAGCCGAGGACATCTCCGTACAGCTTTCAGGGGCTGGGAGAGGAAGGCCTGAAATATCTTGCAGAGGCGCGCAAGGAAACAGGCCTTCCTGTTGTCACCGAGGTCATGGACCCGCGGGACATCGACGTTGTCCTGGAATACGCTGATGTGATTCAGGTCGGGGCGAGAAACATGCAGAATTTCAGGCTCCTCCAGGCCATCGGCGCCCATGACAAGCCCATTGTCCTGAAGAGAGGTCTCTCTGCAACTATAAAGGACCTCCTCATGGCCGCAGAATATATAATGGCGCAGGGCAATAACAGGATCATGCTGTGCGAGCGGGGGATACGGACATTCGAGACCGCCACGAGAAACACCCTCGACTTAAACGCAGTGCCTGTCCTGAAAAAGCTCTCCCACCTTCCGGTTATCGTTGACCCCAGTCACGGCGCAGGCCAGTGGAATCTGGTTGCTCCAATGGCAAAGGCCGCTGTTGCAGCGGGTGCGGACGGCCTGATTATCGAGGTGCATTCAAAACCCGAAGAGGCGTTGTCAGACGGCGAGCAGTCGCTGAAACCCGAGAAATTCAAGACACTGATGAAGGAACTGAAGGCCGTCGCAAGGGCCGTGGGAAGGACACTGTAAAAGAGATGCACCTGCACTGCTAACCTTAATCTTGCATAAACCGGCAGGCTTCCCTGCCTGCTGAGGATGTTTTCATGCAACTGTAATTATAACTCTGGACGGATACTGTTATGAATTTTAAAAAAAATATTGCAATTATAGGTGTCGGGCTTATCGGGAGCTCTTTTGCCCTGTCACTGAAGGCGCACGGGTTCACCGGAAGGATTACCGGCATAGGGAGAAATGAGGACAACCTGGTCAGGGCGGAGGAAATGGGAATAATAGATGCGCATACCACCGTCCATGCCGAAGGGGTTAAAGACGCAGACCTCGTGCTGCTGGCCTCACCTGTAGGCCGGTTTGAACAGATCATCAATGATGTAAGGCATAACCTGAAACGCGGGGCCATAGTCACGGATGTAGGCAGCGTGAAGGCCGGGGTCATCAGGAGGCTCGAACCCCTGATGCCGCCCGGCGTGAACTTTGTGGGCGGCCATCCTATTGCAGGCAAGGAATGCTCCGGCATAGACGCCGCTACTGCTGATCTTTTCACAAATGCCAGATGCATTATTACACCGGGCCCGGATACGGACAAGGAAGCGCTGGATAGCGTGGTCAGCCTGTGGGAGGAGATAGGAAGCAGAACACTGCTCATGAACCCCGAGGAACACGATCTCATATTTGCAGCAGTGAGCCACCTGCCCCATGTGGTTGCCTATGCGCTGGTCAATACCATCCTTGATGTGGATGAGGGCATCCTCCATCACGGCGGCAAGGGACTTGCGGATATGACGAGGATTGCACTGAGTCCTGTAGAGCTCTGGCGCGATATATGCATGTACAACAGAGAAGAGATACTCGGCACCCTCAGGAAATTTTCATCCTCCATATCACGGATAATAAAACTCATGGAAGAATCGGACTGGACAGGTCTTGAGAAAGAATTTGCCAGGGCAAAAGAGGCGAGACAGGGCATTGAACCGGATCAGCATAAAAAATAAAGGCCCCTTGACAGGAGAGCTGAACGCGCCTCCGGACAAGTCGATTTCACACCGTGCCGTTATACTCTCCTGCCTTGCCGAAGGCCGGAGCGTCATCCATAATTTTCTTGCGGCCGAAGACCCGTTAAGGACACTCGATGCCTTCAGGCGTATGGGGATTGACATCCGCACCGGGGCGCAGGCAGGCGATATAATAATCGGGGGCAGGGGCCTACGCGGCCTCAGGGCGCCTGACGGAGCCATAGACTGCGGCAATTCAGGCACCACAATGAGACTTTTAAGCGGGGTGCTCGCGGCGCAGCCCTTTACCAGCACGCTCACAGGCGATTCCTCTTTGAGCCGGAGGCCCATGCAGAGGATCATCACCCCGCTGCAGGAGATGGGTGCGCGCATAACATCTGAAAAGGGCGGGTACCCCCCGCTGAAAATCACAGGCGGCGGGTTAAGGCCTGTTTACTACCGTTGCCCGGTGGCAAGCGCACAGGTCAAATCAGCCGTACTGCTTGCCGGTCTGTTCTGTGACGGGGTCACCACTGTAAGCGAGCCTGCAAAATCCAGGGACCACACGGAACGCATGCTCAGTGCATGCGGGGTTGATATCCGGATAGAGGGCAACGAGGTGAGCGTCAGGGGGCCGGCGTCCCTGAGGCCGCTGCATATGACAGTGCCGGGGGACCTGTCATCTGCAGCTTTCTTTATGGTCGGCGGGCTTATTGTCGCCGGCTCCGGGATAACGGTGAAAAACACGGGGATAAATCCGACGAGGGCCGGAATAATAGATATTCTGAAGATGATGGGGGCGGATATAAGGCTTGAAAACGAGAGGGAGGTCTCGGGGGAGCCTGTAGCGGACATACATGTTAAACATTCAGAACTCTCCGGCGTTGAAATCGGCGGCGACCTTGTTGTCAGGGCAATCGATGAATTCCCGGTCCTGTGCGTTGCAGCGGCAAAGGCCCGGGGAACGACCGTAATCACGGGGGCGCGGGAGTTGAGGGTCAAGGAATCGGACAGGATTGCCTCAATGGCCGCGGAGCTGCGGAAAATGGGCGTGGCGGTTGAAGAGCTTGAGGACGGCCTCGTTATCGAGGGAAGAGAGGAGTTGATTGGCGCAGATGTTGAAAGCCGCGGTGACCACAGGATTGCCATGTCAATGATAATTGCAGGACTCACGACGGATAAGGAGACCACCGTCAGGGACACGGAGTGTGTAAATACGTCATTCCCGGGATTCATGGAGATACTGGAAGGCCTGCTGCCCGCATGAGCCGGCGGGAGAGCCCCCTGTAAAACCCTGTTTGAGGTTCAGGGGTTTAAGGGTTCAAGGGTTGAGGGGTTCAAGGTTCGGGGGTTGTTATAATGTAGGGGGTACTGAAAATAAGTCTTTATTGCAGGAGGAGAAATTAATCGGATAACTCCCCCGGCCCCTCTTAACCTAAGAGGGGAGATATATTTCCCCCTTAAGTTAAGGGGAGGTTGGGAGGGGTTACTTTATAATATGCCGTAAGGTGCTTGATATGGATATCAGGGATATAATAAAAATCGGAAAAAGGCTTAAAAGAGAAATACCACTGCACCTGAACGAACTGCGCCGTGGCGAATCTGGGGGCAGGGGCGCGGGGGGTGATATCACCCATCCGGTTGACAGGATGGCCGAAGATATTGTCCTTGAAGAAGCCGCAAGGCTAAACGTCCCCCTTACGATCGTATCAGAGGAATGCGGTGTCAGGGAGATAAACGGAGGAGGCCCCAGGCTTCTGACCGACCCTGTTGACGGCAGCAGGAATGCAATGACCGGCATAACACTGTACTCCACCTCCATCGCGCTGATAGACGGCGACTGCATAGGCCGCGTCTCAGCGGGTTATGTCCTTAACCTTGTCAGCGGCGATGAATTCTGGGCGGTTAAAGGCAGGGGTGCCTTCCTGAACGGCGTACCTGTCAGGACCCAGCAGGATAATGCGCTTAAGGTAATTAACTATGAAACGCAGACCCCGCGCCTGGATATTCCGGCCATCATGCCCCTTCTTGCGCTGTTTAACAGGACACGCTGCCTCGGCTCCACCGCCCTTGACATGGCGTTTCTGTCACAGGGCGCCGTCAGTGTGCTCGTTATTCCCTCACCCTCGAGGAGCTTTGATTTTGCGGCGGGATACCTGCTGGTAAAAGAGGCGGGGGGTATCGTCACTGATACAGGCGGGAAAGAGATAGACGATGTTAAAATCGGTGTTAAAAGGGCAACACCTGTTCTCGCCTCTGCAAATGAGGAACTCCACAGAAAGGCCCTCGATGTTTTAAGGGCGGCTCAGGACAGACCGGCGAGCTGACGGGTTACGGCATGCTGACGTTTATATCGTAGCTCCCGACAGAGGTCCTGTCGGCAATGCCCTGCTTCCACAGGAGGTCTATCACCTTTGCCTTTGACTGCCGGGGAACCATGAGGATCAGTTTTGCGCCGAGGCCCGAAAGCGTTTTCCACTCCCCGGCCTTTTCACTCGTAATGCTGCCCTCGGTCTCGACCTCCATGATGGCAAGCACCAGCCCGTGGCTGCCGAGGATCAGGTCAGGATAACAGCCCTTGAAATCGTTTTTCTTTTCTTCGCCGTGATTCGCCCTGATGTCGTCGTAGTCCCTTGAGAGCCTGTCTTTAAGATAAGAGACCATCCAGTCATGAATCAATCTTTCATTTTCCATTGTCTCTGTTTCTTATTTTATAACATTCACCGGAATTTTAAAACAGAAAAACCGAACCCACAGCGATTCACGGTGAAGACAAAAAAACGACCTGTAGCCACCGGAGCCCCGATTATTTTCGGATGAGCAGCATCCCCCGGGACTGCTGCTCAATCAGTGCCGTCCGTGCAGGCATTGCCCCGGTCAGCGGTCACCGTAAGGGCCGGATGGCAGAGTCCCCCGGTTGTGTAGGTGAAGTTCATGTTTTCAGAAAACATTACAATCCGGTCTGCTGCATCTTTATGTCATAGCATTCTCCGGCCAGGGCGACAAGTTCGTCAAAGCCCCATGTCCCCTGGTCCGTCAGCCGTGCAGCCTGTTCCGGGGGGACTGCCTCAAGCCCGAGGTGTGCGCCGCTGATTGCGCCGGCCATTGCAGCGGTTGTATCCACATCCCCGCCTGCGGCAATGGCTGTGCATATGGTCTCCATATAATTTTCCGGGGTCCTGAGAAACGAGTACAGGCTCCACAGTACACTGCCTGTAACGAAAGGCGAGATGCCCTGCCACGGCTCCGGATACTCCGGCGGCAGGCCGGCCCTTGAGATATAATGTACGGCCTCCTCCGGGGGCAGTGCCAGCCACTCCGTCAGCCTGTGGATATTTTCAGCCACGGAGTGCTCTATGGCTGATGTCCATTCAGCGAGGCGGACAAGAAAGGCGGTTGTATCAATGGATTCGTGCCGGAGGGCCAGCGCAACCGCTCCGGCCACAGCAACCGCACCTGCAGAACACCGCCTGTCACGGTGGGTGATGCGGCCCTGGTCGTGCGCCGCACGTATCAGTTGCCGGGGGCCGTCAAAAAAGAGCAGTCCGACCGGACCCGCGCGCATGGCGCTGCCGTTGCCTGCCGAAGGCGGCGGCGTTCCCGCCTCCTGCCAGGATATGCCCTGTGCAAGGCGCCGCGCCGCCTCTTCAGTGGCGCGGCCGTGCCCCACTATGCGCCCCTCCGAGAATATGGCTGCTATGCGGGCTGCATAGTCCTGCGGATCGAATCTCTTGCATTCGGCATAACTCTGTAAGAGCTCCCGCGCCAGTTGGGAATCATCCGTGTACTGGCCGAAAGGGAAACCCGCGCGGCCGTATTCCCCTGTGCGGCCTGTCCTCAGTATCTCCCTTACATACTGCCTGCACGTTTCAGGGGGGCAGCCTTCGACCGGGAAACCCGATGCGTCCCCCAGGCACTGGCCGATCAGGCAGCCGGCAAACTGTTCTCTACGGGGTATCGTCATTTCCACCTCATGTTACCACATAACACCCTGAGATTGCCCGACCTGGGGAGTTGCCGATCCCGTAAGCTATGGTGTACCATTAACCTTGATGGTGCATGAACACGGCAACTGCAAGGCAACCCATGTTAAGAAAAGGAGGATGAATTGATTCCGGAACTCAGATACAATGAACAGGGTCTCATTCCGGCTGTGGTGCAGGATGTAAACACAGGTGAAGTCCTGATGCTGGCGTACATGAATGAAACCTCGCTGAAGAAGACTATCGAGACAGGCAAAACCCATTTCTGGAGCAGGTCGAGACGGAAACTCTGGATGAAGGGCGAGACATCCGGCAATGTCCAGGATGTCAGGGAGATTCTTTATGACTGCGATGAAGATACGCTTCTTGTAAAGGTTGAGCAGGCAGGTGAGGGCGCCTGCCATACAGGCAACAGGACGTGTTTTTTCAGGAGCCTGCATAAACCTTAATGCTGTATAAAGGGGGGCCTGTGGATGAGGCTGGGGGAAAGAGGCGAAGAACTTGCAGCGGATTTTCTTAAAAAGAAAAACTACAGGATAATCACGCAGAACTACAAGACACCCGTCGGCGAGATCGACATTATTGCGCGGGACGGCGCAACCCTTGTCTTTATAGAAGTTAAGACAAGGGAGAGTCTGGGATACGGACAGCCGTTTGAAGCGGTGAACACCTTCAAGAGGCGCAGGATTGCAATGGCCGCCATGCTGTACCTGAAAAGGCTCAAAGACGTACCTCCGTGCAGGTTTGACATTGTGAGCGTTTATTACGGGCGCGGCAGGCCGGAGTTTGAACTGATCAGGGATGCATTCGAGATGTAAAGATGATGTCACATAAAGCGCGGGGCGGGAAGCAGTGTTTTTTCTCCTGCGTTTTTGTTATAC
>WFVK01000233.1 GCA_015491705.1 Nitrospirota bacterium
GTTATAATATCAAATTTTTTTGAGCTTTTTCCCGAAGTGCTTAAATACGTTACTCTCACATATCTGTAAAAGAGAAAAAATCTTTTACTATCAATAGATTATAAGCATACTGCTTCTGTCCCGCGTGACAACGGGAAGGCTGTTGAAAGAGCCTCTATCAAAAATAATTCAGCAAATCCCCCTCTGAAAAAAGAGTGGGACAGGGAGATATTTATGATGGATAACAATTGTCTGAACGCCGGTCTTGCACCAAATTATTCTGTTAACAATATCCGTGGATACCGCTCTTTGCCATTCATCGCCGTCTTTTTTGCTCTCCTGTTAATAATGACAGGCACAGGCCTGTGCCCCGAACCTCTGCATGCCGCAATTCAGCCCGGACAGTTCGTGGAAGTTACGCAGTATGCAGGGATTGATTATTCCAATAAAAGGACCTTCGGCGTCTCCTGGGGCGACATGAACGGCGACGGCCTGCCCGACATCTGGATCGGCCACCACGCCAGGAAACCGGTACTGTACCTCAACAACGGAGACGGCACGTTTACAGATTCCACAGCATTAGTTACATACAACAATGCTTCCGACATGCACGGAGCAGCCTGGGCCGACTTTGACAATGACGGGGATCAGGACCTGTTCCAGATTGTCGGAGGGGGAGGTGCGAACCAGTTCTTCATTAACTATGACGGCGCCGCCATGCAGGATGAATCGGGTGTATACAGCCTCAGATATCCCTTGGGAAGGGGGCGCACGCCGTTGTGGTTTGACTGGAACGGCGACGGATACCTTGATATTTTTCTTTCAAACCTGAAGCGCCCTGACGGTCAGGCGCCCTCGGCGCTCTTTACACGACAGGACGTTTCATCGGACTGCCCTTTCCAAAACGACAATATCCCTGCAGGGATTGACACAAGCATGGGGAGTGACCCCGCCTTTGCGCAGTTGACCCATCTGGGCAGCGGCAATGCCCCGGCCCTGGTGATATATTCAAATTCATCCCCTTCATACTCATCCCCCCATCGTGTCTATCAGTACGATTCCGTGCCGTTTACGGACATTACCGGCACACTCGGGCTCTCAACCGGCGCGGTAGAGGATGCGGCTGTTGCTGATTTCAACGGCGACCTGCTGAGCGATTTTTATTTTGCAAGGGCGTATACAAGCTCTGCCGTGATCAAATATGACTCCACAACCATCAGAGCTGGAATTCTTATGGTATCCGGGGGTTATGACAAAAGAATTTCCTTTACTGCCACAGCGGCGGACAATGTCACATTTAACATAGAATCATATCTGAGTTTAGACAAATTCGATATAACAGATATATACATTGGTGCAAATGGTATTAATCCACCTCCAGATGACACACCAAAGGATAAGACGTTTACATTTAGACTCTCCACTGCGGATGCGGAAGGAATGCCTGACACCACCGGTATCGGCTTTGGAGTATTTATATGGTATGACAGTCAGAACGCAAAATGGAAATTTTTGGTTCGGAGCAACAAGTGGCTTATGCTTCACCTTTCCATAACTGTGGATACTACCAATGCCGCGGCTACAATTTCGGATCCTAATTTAGACCCTGATACTGTCGGTTTCGATTTCGATAACCCTGAGGGGGCGGAAACCGACCGGATGTTTATTCAGAGAGCGGACGGGACGTTTCAGGAGGCTGCCGAAGTCGCCGGATTAGGCCCCACCCCGTGCCATTCTGTAGCGGCCGCAGACTTTGACAATGATATGGATGTGGATGTTTATCTTGTATGCCGTTCAATTGTTGAAAATTTTGATAATATTCTGTATGACAACTTCGGCGGTAACATATTCATGAAGGTCACCGGTCACGGAGCGGAAGGGAGCGCGACAGGCCTGGGTGAGAGCGTGGCGCTTGCGGACTACAATGAAGACGGTTTTATGGATATACTTGTCACCAACGGAAAATTCTCCAGCACGATAACGGAAGGCCCTGACCAGCTTTTCATGAACACCGGTAACAGTAACCACTGGCTGGAGATTGACCTTGTGGGGGTTGTCTCAAACCGCGACGGCATCGGTGCAAGGGTGCTTGCCGCTACCCCTGACGGGAAAACGCAGTTGCGCGAACAGGACGGCGGCATCCATGCATATTCGCAGAACTACCAGCGCATTCACTTCGGCCTGGCACAAAATACACGGGTGGACCGCCTTACCATTCAGTGGCCGGGCGGCATTGAGCAGGAAATTTACAATATTGATGCAGATCAGGTTTATACCGCCGTCGAACTTGTCCCTGCAGCAGAGCCTTCGAGCGGCACTGTGCCTCTTACAGTAAACTTCTCAAGCAGTTCCGCTGATCTTTACAACCCTTCAACGTATGAATGGGACTTTGACAACGACGGCATTCCTGATTCAACGGATCAGAGCCCTTCATATACTTATAACGATCCCGGCAAATATACCGTCAGCCTGACCCTCAGGGATTCAACCGGAAATGTTATCACAAAAGCAACGACAACGGATTATGTCGAAGTGCTTATACCGCTCAACAACAATCCCCCCTCTGCCCCGCAGCTCATATACCCGTCTGAGGGGCAGAGCGGCCTGGGGACAACGGTTGAGTTTGTATGGGAGGCAAGCACCGACCCTGACGGGGATACGGTCAGCTACAGGCTGCAGATATGCAAGGGTAATGATTTCGCGACAGGCTGTGTGGATACAGGTAATGCATCACTGGCCGCAAAAGGAAGCCGGAGCATATTTTATGCAGGCACGGGCGCAGGAGTGCTGATATTCGGGATGGTCCTTGCCGGCAGTGCAGGGAACAGGAGGAAAACGGCCGTCCTGCTGATTGCAATGGTGACCGTCGCCGCGCTTTCAGTCTCATGCGGCACGGGCGGGGGCGGCACAGGAGACACCGCACCGCCTCCCGGCGATACCATAATCACGCAGGAAGGCAACGAGGTTTCACAGACGGTATCCGGTCTGAGGACAGCGACCACATACTACTGGAAGGTGACCGCCCTTGACGGAAAGGGGGGCGTGACAGAGAGCGATGTAAGAAGCTTTACCACGGAGTAGGCATTATGGCAGGGGATCAGGCAGCGACTTTTCTGCAGACTGCAAGCGTCATATCGGCTATTTTTCCCCAGTTGTATTTCCCGTTAATGAGGTCAATCTGTTTTTTTCTCTCCGCGGCGGGCCACGGCCTGTTTATAAATTCTCTTATCTTCTCCGCAAGGGATGTGACATTACCCGGCTCGAAAAATCTCTCCCTCTCAAGCTCCACATTCCTGTTGGCCGGTATATTGCTCGCTATACACGACAGCCCGTAGCTCATGGCCTCCAGCAGCGCTATCGGCAGTCCTTCATGATATGAGGGGAGGACAAACAGCCCCGCATGGCTGTACAGCTCCTGCAGGGGCTCGCCGGTTATAAACCCGGTCAGTACGATGTTGCCGTTGCTGCCGGCCTTTGCCTTCAGCGCCCTGCTGTATGCGTCTTCGTGGTCCGCATCGCCCGCGATTACGAGTTTCAGTTCCCTGAACGCGAGCCTGTTGAAGGCGCCTATCAAGTCATCAAATCCCTTTTCAGGGACGAACCTGCCGACAGCCAGTATATAGCCCCCCTTGCGCAGGCCGTATTTTTTCAGGATATTTTGCGTATCCGGGGGGGCCGGCAGGTCCACCCCGTTGGGAATGACAACGCTGTCCCTGCCGTATTTGCTCTTTATATCCGCTGCGATACTGCCTGATATGGCGATGACCTCATTTGCAAAAACAACGCCCATCCTCTCGCAGAACTTCAGAAATATCTTTGCCGCGGGAGGCCATTTCTTCCTGTTGTAATCAGGGCCGTGGTTTGTAATCACAACCTTCATGCCGAGAAGGCGGGCCAGTGGAACAAAAAGTGACGGGCCGACCGCGTGAATATGCAGTATATCCGGCTTCATGGCGCGCGCCTTCAACACCCCCCTGAAGGTATGAACAATGGCCTCAAGAAATTTGTTCGCAGGACAGTCCAGCGGTATTACATGGACGCCTTTATAGTTGTAGGGCTCTGTGTCAACATACGGCTTTCTTGCAAAGACCGTAATATCGCACCCGCGGTCAGCCAGCCGGGGATACAACTGCCTGCAATGCGTCTCCACGCCCCCCTGTACCCCGGGGAAGCCGCGCGTGCCGACCACTGCTATCTTCATCTTTTTAAGATCCCTCCCGCCCCTTTAGCCATATTAAGGTTGATGCGGATAAAAGCGCTATACGCAGCATTCCTTGCCGCCGGGGAGGCATAAGACGGGTTTTTTCCTTAAAGTTACGCGCAGTTTGTTTCTTATGATCCAGAAAGCGGGTTTGTGAATATATTTCATTTTTTTAATCGCGGGCACTGCACTGCCGACCATCCAGCACTGCCTGTCGCAGTTTCTGACCAGCCTGCGTACATCTTCCGCTTTTTCACTGTTCCATATCTCATCAAAGGTCATATCTTTTATGTTCCCCATTGACACCTTTAGCTCCATGCCGTTACACGCAAGCACGTCCCCGTCAGGGTCGATAAAACACGACTCCATACCCATTTCACACGGCAGGAGCCTTTTGCCGCCGTATATATAATTCATCAGGCCGAAGTTGAAATATGCCCTGAACCATTTCTTCACGGAGTTTGACCTTAACATGTCCTCAATAAGCCTTGAAAATTCCCTGCATACCATTTCCCTGTCCTTAATACGGTTGTCCAGCTTGTGAAAATAATGGGAGTTGTGAAGCGTGGCCGTGGCAAATTCATAGTTAAGGGCGTTGGACAGTTCATAAAGCGGCAGCAGGTCCTTGCAATTCATATCCTGCACCGTCATGCCGAAGCCTATGTCCCTGATGCCCATCTTCCGGAGGATGAGCAGGGTCCTCAGCCCCCTGTCAAACCCGTGAGGGATTCCCCTGATGGTGTCATTGTTCCTCTGGAGACCCTCTATGCTGATTCTTATTCCAATATCAGGATATTTTCTGCACAGTTCCACGATCCTTTCCGTAAAAAAACCGTTGGTGCTTATCACTATCCGTTTTGTTTTCCGGCGTATCACGCCGATAATTTCATCGATATCACGCCTTATAAAGGGTTCGCCTCCGGTTATGTTGATAAATCTTAATCCTGAAGGTATCTTGTCAATATCCCCGACGGTTATCTCTTCCGAGGATTTTGTGGGATTGTGCCATACATTGCACATATTGCACTTTGCATTGCATCTGTACGTGAGGATAAGGCACATTTCCCTTGGATAAGGCAATGGTTTCATCATCTTATGTTCGACAGTCATTGTTTTTATGCAGCCCCGGTGTTAAATTTAGCATAACATTTTCCTGGAAAATTTTTAAAATAATTTCTCCGGCGCGCCTCTGGAGTCTTTCCATAAAAATGCAGAACCTGCCGCCATCCCGCAAAGAGCAGAATATAAAACAATGACGGGGCTCTTCAGCGGGTTGCCGAAAGAAAAGATAATAACCATAATCATAAATATTGCAAGCCCTGTAAAAAACCCTTCCATATCATCAGGGAGCCTGCGCCGTATCAATATCAGAAAAAATATCATCCATGAAGCAAGCAATGCCAAGAAAGCCACTGTGCCGGCAATGCCCATCTCCGCGAGTATCTGGGGCCAGAACTGGTCAAGGCTTTTCCAACTGTCCAGAAAGTCCACCAGCTCCATCTCCTGATCAAAGTTGTACTCTTCATAGTAAGGCGAATGTGATATAACCGACACTATCCCGCCGAACATACCGGGACCCACACCCCATACCGGGTGGTCTCTCCATATCTCCATTGCCTTGCCCCTCGCATACTCCCTGTACGGGACACTGAATATATT
>WFVK01000234.1 GCA_015491705.1 Nitrospirota bacterium
GGTTTATTATCTGTGTGTGAAAGATAACCGGCTTGAGCTCAGGAGCAGCCTCGTGGAATCCCGGAGGGCGTTTGCAGAGCTGGTCTCGGCCTACGACAGTGTGGTCATGACGTCTGCAACACTGACGGCGGGAGGCACCTTTGATTTCCTGAAACAGCGGCTCGGCATTACGGATAACGGGAGGCAGAGGAGCGTAAGTGCGGGTGTAAGTGAAGCGGAGAGCGGAAATCCGGGACTCTCCTTCAGGGAGATGGTGGCAGGTTCGCCCTTTGATTTCAGGAGGCAGGCCCTGCTCTATCTCGAGAAGGAACTGCCGCCCCCTGTGAAAGAAAACGAGGAGGCATTCATGCACAAGGGGCTCGGGGTCATTGAAAGGCTTGTAAACGCATCCCGCGGCAGGGCGCTCGTGCTTTTCACCTCATACAGGCACCTGAATTTTGCATCGCGGCATATCAGCACAGCGTATCCCTTGAAATCACAGGGGGAGATGCCCCCGGCGGGACTGATCCGGTGGTTCAGGGAAACGCCGGGCTCTGTCCTCCTTGCAACCGCTACTTTCTGGCAGGGGGTTGACATAAAGGGGGAAGACCTGAGCATGGTTATTATTGTGAAGATGCCTTTCGGCTCGCCCGGAGACCCTGTGTATGACGAGAGATGCCGGAGGCTGGGGAGCCGGTGGTTCACCGGCCTTGCCCTGCCGTCCGCCATCCTCCAGTTGAGACAGGGCTTCGGCAGGCTCATCAGGGGCGTGGACGACTACGGCGTCGTTGCCATACTGGATACGCGGCTTGTGAGCAGTTCATACGGCAGGGTCGTTGTCTCTTCCCTGCCCGGGATGGAGATTGTGCACAGTGTTGAAGACGTGCAGAGGTTTTTTGAGGGCAGGCAGGCGGAGAGCGCCGGGGGGGGTCAGGTAAACAATGCGGCTAATGGGTATAATAGGAAAAGAACAGACAGAGGAGGGAGAGAAAGATGAATCTTTATCTTGTGCAGCATGCAGAGTCAATGAGCAAGGAAGAAGACCCCACGCAGAGTCTCTCTGAAAAGGGGATTCAGGATATAAAAAAGGTTGCCGCCTTTGCTGCAACACTGAATATCAGGGTGCAGCGCATATTTCACAGCGGCAAGATGCGGGCGTTACAGACGGCCCAGGTGCTGGCGGATCATATAACCGTGGATACGGACATATCCGAATCAGAGGGGCTGTTGCCGATGGACGATCCGGGAATCTGGTTTGACCGCATTTCCACGGTCAACGAAGATATAATGCTGGTCGGCCACCTGCCGCACATGGCCGGGCTGTCGTCATTGCTTCTCTGCGGCAGCAGGGCAAAGGGCACAGTGAACTTTGAGAGGGGCTGCATAGTCTGCATGAGGCGCTCCGGGGCAGGCGACTGGGCCGTGGAGTGGGTTATCAAGCCGGGGATGATCAGGTAACCATGCCGACGGATATAGGGTTCCTTATCTCGGGTCTTTTAATCGGCGGTGTCCTGTCATCGCTTGCCGCCTACATTATCCTGTCAAGGAAAATCTCTCTTTATGAAGGGAAGGCCCGGAGCGCCGAGGCCGTAAACAGCGAGCTCAGGCAGCAGCTTGAGCGGATGAAACAGGAACTCACAGAGGTTCAGGACGACCTCAGGAACGAGTCGGAGATAAGGGCCGCGGTTGAAGCGAGGTATCATGAGACCGAAAAAAATCTCCAGACAATGGAAAAAGAGCTTCTGGCCAAATTCGATGCCCTCTCCCTGAAGGCGCTCTCAAAGAATTCCGACGAATTTCTGAAACTGGCAGAAGAAAGGCTCAGGTCCCAGACCGTTGAGGGCATGAAGGAGCTTGAAGGCAAAAAGGACCTAATTGACAGAAGCCTCAAAGAGATGGACAGGACCCTTTCGGACGTCAGGCAGCGGGTTGAGGATGTGAACAGGGGGGCGCTGAAGGTATCCGCCCTTGTTGAGAATCACGAAAAGATCACCTCGAGGCTCCAGCATACGACCGAGCACCTGAGGCAGGCCCTTGCAAGCTCCAAGAAAAGGGGCGAATGGGGCGAGCGCATGGCAGAGGACATCATAAACCTGGCCGGTATGGTGGAGGGCATCAACTATATCAAGCAGAAGACGCTGGATGGCTCGTCCGGGAGGCCTGATTACACGTTTTTCATGCCGAACAACCTGAAGATAAACATGGATGTAAAGTTTCCCCTGGACAATTATGTGCACTATCTCAACGCGCAGTCCGAGCATGACAGGAAACGCTACAGGGACGATCTGCTCAGGAATACAAAGACGATGATAAAGCAGGTCACCACGCGTGATTACATCAATCCTGCGGACAACACGGTGGACTATGTCCTCGTCTTCATCCCGAATGAACAGGTATACGGTTTTATAAATGAGGCGGACTCGAGCATTATGGACGAAGCACTGAAACAGAAGGTCGTTCTCTGTTCCCCCTTTACCCTCTATGCGGTCCTTGCTGTCATCAGGCAGGCGATAGAAAAC
>WFVK01000235.1 GCA_015491705.1 Nitrospirota bacterium
AAACCTTTATAAAGCGATGGGATATTGGAAATACGTCTCTGTTGCAGGAAGTAACGGGGAGTGAAATTGCAAAAGAGGTTGATATGCGTGCTGAATATTTCCTCAGGGAATCGCAGATAAAGCTTTTCCGCCGGGCTCTCCGGCATGCGGGCGATGGTGTTATGCAACTGTAAGGTAAATTAATACCGGTAATGTTCGGGTTTGAAGGGGCCGTCTACAGGCACCCCGATATAATCCGCCTGTTCCTGGGTGAGCCTGGTCAGTTTGACGCCGATTTTCTCCAGATGAAGCCTTGCGACTTCCTCATCCAGTTTTTTGGGAAGGGTGTAAACTTTGTTTTCATATTTGCCCCTGTTTTTCCAGAGCTCGATCTGGGCCAGCACCTGGTTTGTAAAGCTGTTGGACATGACGAATGAGGAATGCCCAGTGGCGCAGCCGAGGTTTACCAGCCGGCCTTCCGCAAGCAGGTAGATGGTATGCCCGTCAGGGAATATGTACTTGTCGACCTGGGGCTTGATATTAATCTTTTTGATTCCGGGATAGGCGTTCAGCTTGTCCACCTGTATCTCGTTGTCAAAATGCCCTATGTTGCAGACTATGGCCTCATCTTTCATTTTCGCCATATGCTCAACAGTGATGATATCCCTGTTGCCGGTGGTCGTTACGTAGATATCACCCTCGCCGAGGGTGTCTTCCACGGTCTTTACCTCATAGCCCGCCATCGCGGCCTGAAGGGCGCAGATCGGGTCTATTTCAGTGACGATAACCCTTGCCCCGAATCCGCTCAGGGACTGGGCCGAGCCCTTTCCCACATCTCCGTAGCCGCAGATAACCGCAACCTTTCCTGCAAGCATGACATCCGTGGCCCTCTTGATGCCGTCGGCCAGCGATTCCCTGCATCCGTAGAGGTTGTCGAACTTGGATTTGGTTACAGAGTCGTTTACATTGATTGCGGGCACCAGCAGCGTCCCCTTTGACATCATTTCATACAGCCTGTGGACACCTGTCGTGGTCTCCTCGCTGACGCCCTTCCACTCCTGCACGGTCCTGTGCCATTTCTGACTGTCTTCGGCCAGCAGGGCCTTCAGGAGATTATTGACAATCTGCAGTTCTTTATTGTCTGTAGGTTCATCAAGGAGGGCGGGGTTGTTCTCCGCCTCGTAGCCGCGGTGAATAAGCAGTGTGGCGTCTCCTCCATCGTCAACGACCAGTTGAGGCCCGAGGCCGCCGGGGAAGGACAAAGCCTCGTTTGTACACCACCAGTATTCCTCGAGTGTTTCGCCTTTCCATGCAAACACGGGAATGCCTGCCCTGGCTATGGCCGCAGCCGCATGGTCCTGGGTTGAGAAAATATTGCAGCTCGCCCACCTGACGTCAGCGCCCAGTTCAACAAGGGTCTCAATGAGAACCGCAGTCTGTATGGTCATGTGCAGGGAACCGGAGATCCTCACTCCCTGCAACGGCTTCTCAGCAGCGTATTTTTTCCTTACCGCCATAAGACCCGGCATCTCTTTTTCGGCTATCTCTATTTCCTTTCTTCCCCAGTCCGCCAGGCTTATATCGGCGACCTTGTAATCCTGTATGTTGCGTTCTGTTGTTGAAGTTGTCATTGTAAAACGCCTCCTATTTCCCTTTTGCCGCTTTTTTCAGGGTATCGGCCATGTCGGTCTTCTCCCATGTGAATTCCGGCTCGTTTCTTCCGAAGTGGCCGTAAGCCGCGGTCTTTCTGTAAATCGGCCTTCTGAGATTAAGCTTCTTGATTATACCGGCAGGCGTAAGATCAAAGTGTTCGCGGATAATGGCCTCGATTTGCTGGTCTGCTATCCTGCCTGTCTGGAAGGTATCAACGAGTATTGAGACGGGGTCCGGCACTCCTATCGCATACGCAAACTGAACCTCGACCTTCTCGGCGAGTCCGGCCGCGACAATGTTTTTTGCAACATACCGTGCCATATAAGAGGCCGAACGGTCGACCTTCGAAGGGTCTTTCCCTGAAAAGCATCCCCCGCCGTGGCTGCCTATGCCGCCGTAACTGTCCACAATGATTTTCCTTCCCGTCAGGCCTGTATCACCCTGCGGGCCCCCTATTACGAATCTCCCGGTGGGATTGATATGATAGGTTATATTCTCCTCATCAAGGAGTTCCGGAGGAACCACGGGCTTTATGACTTTTTCTATGAGATCTTCCTTCAACTCTCTCAGAGTTATATCAGGACTGTGCTGGGAGGAGATCACTATTGTGTCGATCCTTGATGGTTTGCCATCTTTATATTCAATGGTCACCTGTGTCTTCCCGTCGGGTCTCAGGTATCCGAGGATGTCTTTTTTTCTGACCTCTGTTAATCTCATGGCAAGCTGGTGCGCAAGCATTATGGGCATCGGCATCAGTTCCGGGGTCTCGTTGCACGCGTAGCCGAACATGAGTCCCTGGTCTCCGGCTCCTCCCGTGTCCACGCCCAGGGCTATGTCACCCGACTGCTCGTGGATGGAGGTGATCACGGCGCATGTCTCGTAATCAAACCCGTATTTTGCCCGCGTATATCCTATATCCCTTATGGTCTCTCTAATAATGGAAGGGATATCGACATAACACTCGGTGGTGATCTCACCCGCCACAAATGCGAGGCCCGTGGTAAGCAGTGTTTCACATGCAACCCTTGCCTTTTTGTCTTTCGCTATTATCGTATCGAGAATCGCGTCGGAGATTTGATCGGCAATCTTGTCGGGATGACCCTCGGTTACGGATTCGGACGTAAACAGATAATTCCTTTTTTTCATTTTCGCCTCCGGTAAAGAATAGTCTTATATTATTGTTTTTTTTATTATTATTGTCAAGAATTGCCGGGAATTGAGGGGGGAACAGGCGCCGCGTTTACTTGGGGAGGATGAAATAGAAGTTGTTGCCGTACTCCGTAGGCTCATAGCCCACAACCCCGCCGTGTATCTCGACCGCATTCTTGATAAAGGACAGGCCGTGTCCTGTCCCCGGCCTGTCCAGGGCGTTGCTGCCGCGGTACTTTTCATCAAACAGTTTGTCCCTCTCTTCCGGGGGGATATGGGGCCCTGTGCTGAAGACGTTGAACTTCACGCCGTCCCTGCCCGGGCCGAAGAAATCCTTGATGATCTCATGGCCGTATGATATGTATTTCTTTCTTTCCCCGGAAGCAGTGACTATCTCCCGGGTGTATTTAACGGCATTTGAGAAGAGATTGGCATAGACCTGGGCCATCAGTCCCACATCCACAACCGTTATGACCTCGGCATCGGGGATGCCGCTGAAACGGTCATCCAGCGATATGCCCATTTTCTTCAACTGCTCCAGGTAGCGTTCAAGCTGGGGCTGGACCACGTCCTTTTTCATGTTGCACGGTTTGCTCCGGAGGGTCAGCCGCCCCTGGTCGAAATGGCTCTTCCGGAACAGCGTCTCAATGAACAGGCTCATATTTTTATAATGTTTTTCAATGTTTTCCAGCTCGCCAATCAATCCCTGGTTGATGTCTGACAGTTCTTTAAGATAGTTCCTCATACAGGCCTCGTCACACCTGCCCGCGGTGGATTTCTCGAAAAATTCCTTTTCCATTTCTATGTTCTTCTCTATCTTTCTCCGGAGCCCCCGGAGAAAGAGCTTGTACACCATATTGGGGACTATAATGTTATGTTCAATATCCATAACGAGGGAGCGGATAAAATTCAGGTGCTCGATATTCTTCTCAACCAGGAACCTGTTATGAATATTGAAGCCTATGCGGTTTGCATACTTCTGGAAAAACAGTTCTCGATGTTCACCGATATCCCTGACAGGGTATATCTCCAGCAGACCAAGGACGTCATCCTTGACCTCAAAGGGCAGTTTCTCGATCAGCGGTTCCTTGCCCCGGACGGTCAGCACAAGGCTGTTCCTTTCGGTATAATAAGGTCTCTCTGCCGGTTTTATAAAATCAGGAGGGGAAGAGGGCAACTCGAATTTTCCGTCCTCTGTCTGCGCCCTCAGCTCAAGCTTGTTGGTCCTGGGGTCGACAACGTAAAGGCATGCCTCCAGGTTAAAAAAGCTCTTGGGAATTGCAACGCACAGATTATAGAAATCCTCGATGCTGTCGAATTCCTGCGCCAGATCAAAGAATGTCTTTAAGGCATCGTTTTCCTTCTGCGTAAAATTATACCTCTGGTAATCTCTTTTCTTTCCCTCGGTACGTTCCAATATATATTTCATGTCATGCATATTAATTCAAGACCATCCGGAAAAAGTCAGTATATTCCTGCAGTTGTATAAAGCTGTCGCAAGCCGGCATGAGAGCCTGCCGGTTATGCAACATTAAGGTTATTATACACTCTTTAGATTACGGCTGCACCGGTGCCCTCCTTTTATAAAATCATAACACACCCGCTCCGATGGCATCGGCCGTCATCTTCTCGGCTGTCTCAAACACGGCCCTTTTTTCATCCTCTGTCCTGGCCTCGATATAAAACCGCACCTTGGGCTCGGTGCCCGACGGCCTTATCATGAGCCATGAACCATCGTCAAACACAAGTTTTGTGCCGTCCACGGTAATGACGTCTTTCACCTCCCTCTGCCTCCCGCCTATTTCGAGGGTGGTCCCTTTTTTGTACCGCTCCCTGATAACCGAGAGACGCTGTTGCAGCTTCTCTCCTGCAAGTGAGCGGTCCACTGCAATGCCGGAACGGTCGGGATAGTAATATCCGTATTCATCCATTATGTCCTTCAGGTAGGAGCTCAGGTTCCTGCCGGTCACCGCCATCATCTCCACAGCGAGCAGGAGTCCGAACAGGGCATCCTTTTCAAGCGTGTGGTTATAACCGGATATGCCGTCCGACTCTTCAAAGACAACCAGTGCCCTTTCCTTTGCCGTTCTCAGCATATACGGCCTGAAGTTTTTAAATCCCACCTTCGTTTCCCTGACCGGCACCCCCAGTTTCGCGGCGATTGCGTTGACAAGGTTGCTTGTCCCCACCGACTTCACCGCCACGCCGGAAAACCCTTTGTAGACACTGAGAAAGTGGAGCGCCATCGCGCCGAAATAATTCATGGGTATCTGCATCCGGGCGTCGGCATAGCGTATGCGGTCGCCGTCCGGGTCCATGATAACGCCGAGTCTGAATTCCGCATTGCTCTGCGCAAGGACATCTGTTACGCCTTTCATGTTTTCCCTGGAAGGCTCCGGAGCCACACCGCCGAACAGGACATCGTCTTCAGTGCGCAGGTAGCGCAGTTTTTCGCTTTCCCCGATTATCCTCTGGATACGTCCGCGTGTGGCGCCGTGGACATTATCAATACAGATGATACAGTC
>WFVK01000236.1 GCA_015491705.1 Nitrospirota bacterium
GAGGCTGGCCGGTTCAGGGTTCAAGGGTTATAAGGCGAAGGAAATTACTCCTCCCCTTAAGTTAAGGGGAGGCCGGGAGGGGTTACTTTATAACATGCCGCGCTGAATATTTCCTCAGGGAATCGCAGATAAAGCTTTTCCGCCGGGCTCTCCGGCATGCGGGCGATGGTGTTATGCAACTGTAAGGTAAACATGATGCCGTTTTTCAAAGGCGGCGGTTCAGCCTTTAATCTTTTTCTGCCACTCTCTTGCCTTTGCAATGACCTCCGCCTCATCTGCGGTGAGAGGCGTGCCGTTTTCGACCACTATCTTCCCGTTGACCATCACGGTCTCGATATCCGAGGGTCTCATGCAGTAGGTTATGTGCGAATAAATATCATAGATGGGACTCAGGTGAGGCTGGTCCAGCGAGGCGACAACCAGGTCGGCCTTTTTGCCTGCACTGATGGTTCCGGTTTCATCCCCCAGGCCCAGTATCCCGGCTCCGTTTCTTGTCGCCATCGAAAGGATGGTCCTGCTGTCAAGAACGGTGGGATCCTCTGAGACCGCCTTATGAACTTTGGCGGCCGTGGACATCTCGCCCAGTATGTTCAGGTCATTGTTGCTGGCGGCCCCGTCTGTGCCGAATGCGACTTTCACGCCGGCCTTCAGCATCCTGGCAACAGGCGCAAAACCCGATGCAAGCTTTAAGTTGCTCTCAATACAGTGTGATACGCCGACTTTCCTGCCTGCAAGCAGATCGATCTCATCATCCGTCAGCCAGACGCAGTGCGCTGCGAATAAACGCTCCGAGAGCAGCCCTATGCTGTCAAGATACTCGGCGGGTGTCTTGCCGTAACGCTTCTGTACCTCCGAGACCTCAAACCGCGTCTCGGCAAGGTGCGTATGTATGGGGACATTGTATTTTTCCGAGATCTCGTTTGCCCTTTTATAGTTGTCCGGAGAGCACGTATAGGTTGCATGAGGCGCAATGCAGGGAGTTATAAGCTCGCTGTCCTTCCAGTCACTGATAAGCCTTTCAGCATTGGTGAAGTAATCCTCAACCGACTGCGCATATCCGGTGAAGGGGAAATCTATCACTCCCGCCCCCAGGACGGCTCTCATGCCTGTTTTTTCCAGTCTTTCCGCCGCGGCGGCCTGAAAGAAATACATATCGGCATATGTCGTGACGCCGGCCTTCAGCATCTCCAGGGAGGCAAGCTCCACCGCGTCACTTACAAAATCGGCGCTCATCCACTTCATTTCAGATGGCCAGATATGTTTCTCGAGCCACTCCTGCAGGGGCAGGTCATCGGCAAGGCCCCTGAAATAGACCATCGCGGCATGGGTGTGGGTGTTGATCAGGCCGGGGAATATAACCCTGTTCGTCCCGTCCGATATGTTTTCGGATGTAAACCTTGCTGAAATATCCGCAAATGTCCCTGCGGCCGCAATACTGCTGCCCGACACGGCCACCGCACCGTCTTCTATGACGGCAATATCATTCTCCATGGTCAGCAGGTAGTCTGCCCTTAAAATGTAATCGGCCTTGTTCATCACTCCCCCTCTCCCGGTTATGTTACGCCCTTTTAATCAACTCCTCGGCTATCTGCACTGCATTCAGGGCCGCGCCTTTTCTGAGATTGTCGGCGGCTATCCACATATTGAGGCCGTTGTCGATGGTGTTGTCTTCCCTGATTCTCCCCACATAGACCTCATCCCTGTTTGCAACATCGATGGGGAGAGGATAGATATTTTTCTGAGGAGCGTCATAGACGATAACGCCCGGGGCAACGGAAAGCACGGCCCGCGCCTCATTAGCCGAAAGCTTTTTCTCTGTTTCTATATTGAGAGATTCGGAATGTCCCCTGAATACAGGTACCCTCACGGTCGTGGCCGAGACCTTTACCGAATCATCCCCCATGATCTTTTTTGTCTCGTTCACCATCTTGATTTCTTCCTTTGTATAACCGTCATCCATGAACCTGTCGATATGCGGCAGGCAGTTGAAGGCGATCTGGTACGGATACACGACCGGCTTCACCTCTTTGAAATTCAGAACATCAGAGGTCTGCTGCAGCAGTTCGTCCATGGCCTTTTTGCCGGTGCCCGATACCGACTGAAAAGTGGTTACGACAACCCGCCTGATCCTTGCGGCATCATGAATGGGCTTTAACACGACAACCATCTGGATTGTCGAACAGTTGGGATTGGCTATAATGCCCTTATGCCATTCTACATCATGGGGGTTCACCTCGGGTACAACCAGCGGGACTTCCGGATCCATTCTCCAGGCGCTTGAATTGTCCACAACGACACACCCCGCCCGTGCAGCGGCCGGCGCGAATTCCCTGCTCCTGTCGCCTCCCGCGGAAAACAGGGCGATATCTATCCCGTCAAAAACCCTGTCTGTCAACACCTCCACCTTTACCGCCCTGCCGTGGAAATTCAGTGTCCTGCCTTCCGAGCGCCCGGATGCAAAGAGCCTGAGTTCTTCAACAGGAAAATTCCTCTCCTCCAGGACCTCTATCATCTCGTTTCCAACGGCACCTGTCGCTCCCACAACGGCTACAACGTATTTATCCTTCTTCTTAAGCATTCCGTCTCCTATATATCTGCAACATATTTGGCCACAAGGTCCCCGACCTCTGTTGTAGTGAGTCCCATCCGCCCTGCGGCAAGGCTCTTTAAATGTTTTTCCGTCACCTTCATGACCGCCTGTTCAATCGCCCTGCCGGAGTCCTCCTCCCCGAGGTGCTCGAGCATGATCCCTGCGGCACACACCGCGGCAAGCGGGTTTATCATGTTCTTCCCCTTGTATTTTGGTGCAGAGCCGCCTATGGGCTCAAACATCGAGACCCCTTCAGGGTTTATATTGCCCCCTGCAGCAATCCCCATACCGCCCTGTATCATGGCCCCGAGGTCGGTAATAATATCGCCGAACATGTTGTCCGTGACGATAACGTCGAACCACTCTGGATTTTTAACAAACCACATTGTTATGGCGTCAACATGGGCGTAGTCCGGCTTTATATCAGGATATTCCTCTGCAACTTCATAAAATGCCCGCTCCCAGAGGTCAAACGCATAGGTAAGGACATTCGTTTTCCCGCACAGGGTGAGTTTATTGTCCTTTTTCCTTTTTCTGCAGTACTCGAATGCAAAGCGGATACAGCGCTCAACACCCTTCCTCGTATTAACAGACTCCTGGACGGCCACCTCATCGGGAGTGCCTTTCCTGAGCACACCGCCTGCGCCTGCATAAAGCCCCTCCGTGTTTTCCCTGACAACCACGAAGTCGATATGCTCGGGCCCCTTGTCCTTGATCGGGCAGTCTATGCCGGGGTAGAGCCTTACAGGCCTGAGATTAATATACTGGTCCAGTTCAAAACGCAATCTCAGGAGAATCCCCTTCTCGAGTATCCCGGGTTTTACGTCGGGATGCCCGATTGCGCCGAGATAGATGGAATCGTATTTCTTCAGTTCCTCTATAGCGGTGTCGGGCAGGGTCTCGCCGGTCCTCAGGTATCTCTCACCGCCGAAGTCGAAATAGTCAAATTCGAGCCTGAACCCGGCCCTTGGAGAAACAGCATCAAGCACCTTTATGCCTTCTGCAACAACCTCCGGCCCTGTGC